>NZ_JBEHVV010000030.1:0-32770 GCF_040227395.1 Coprococcus sp. RTP21428st1_C9_RTP21428_210409 | reverse complement strand
CATCCACATATTTTAGCAGACGCATTATGGTATTACCAGTGTAAATGCCACCATTTTGCCTGTAAATGTTGACATTTCACCTGTTATGTCTATTTGCTTTTTATTGTACAAATGTTATAATAAATATACATTTTTAATATATCTTTTGTGCATTTTGATGGCAGTATCTGGAAGTTCTATCACAAATGCGCAGTGCAAAGGAGGAGATATTTTTATGGCAAACAGATTCGTACTCAATGAAACCTCTTACCACGGAGCGGGTGCCATCGCTGAGATCGCCACAGAGGCAGTCGGCAGAGGCTTCGCCAAGGCTCTTGTGTGCTCAGATCCTGATCTGATCAAGTTCGGTGTGACCAAGAAGGTCACCGATGTTCTGGACGGTGCAGGACTTGCATACGAGATCTATTCCAACATCAAGCCAAACCCTACCATAGAGAACGTGCAGCAGGGTGTGGCCGCATTTAAGGCTGCTGAGGCAGATTACATCATCGCCATAGGCGGCGGATCATCCATGGACACTGCCAAGGGTATCGGCATTGTTATTGCTAACCCTGATTTTGCAGACATCAGAAGTCTGGAGGGTGTTGCACCTACAAAGAATAAATCAGTTCCTATATTTGCAGTTCCAACTACAGCCGGAACCGCAGCAGAGGTAACTATCAACTACGTCATCACAGATGTTGAGAAGAACCGCAAGATGGTATGTGTTGATCCTAAGGACATTCCTGTTGTGGCATTTGTCGATCCTGAGATGATGAGCTCCATGCCAAAGGGACTCACAGCAGCCACAGGTATGGATGCACTGACACACGCAATCGAGGGTTACATCACCGCAGCCGCATGGGAGCTGTCAGACATGTTCCACCTCAAGGCAATCGAGATCATCAGCCGTTCGCTCAGAGGGGCTGTTGCCAATACACCTGAGGGCCGTGCAGATATGGCTCTTGGCCAGTATGTTGCAGGCATGGGCTTCTCAAATGTAGGTCTTGGAATCGTTCATTCCATGGCTCATCCACTGGGAGCTCTGTATGACACACCTCACGGTGTTGCCAACGCGATTATCCTGCCTACTGTAATGGAATACAATGCAGAAGCAACAGGAGAAAAGTATCGTGAGATAGCAAGAGCCATGGGCGTCAAGGGCGTAGACGACATGACCCAGGAAGAATACAGAAAAGCTGCAGTTGACGCAGTACGCCAGTTATCCATCGATGTAGGCATTCCTACAGACCTTAAAGACATTGTAAAGCCAGAGGATATTCCATTCCTGGCACAGTCAGCCTACGATGACGCATGTCGTCCGGGCAATCCAAAGGAGACTAGCGTGGAGGATATCACCAAGCTCTACGAGTCATTGATCTAACTGACCCATTAGATCAAAATATGTCAGTCCTTTGCCGGGACTTACATATTATATATGGGACCTCACCAGTCCCCTTAAACCCCTAAAAACTAACTAAAAGAACTCCTGTTACAGAGATTTTGCTCTCTCTGCATCAGGAGTTCTTTTTTTGTTCGTCGGATCCATCTGTCATGCTCTGATGGACTCAAGAATATACTCTTGAAACTCATTCATATTCTTAAATATAAAATCTGCCTTATCCCTCATCTCATCATCCGGCTGCACGAGGTCCGGGATCATGGCAATCTTCATCCCTGCCGCATATGCTGCTCTGACTCCGTTGTATGAGTCCTCCACCGCCCATGCACTCTCCGACTCAACTCCAAGCTCTTCACAGGCCTTCAGGAATATATCCGGTGCGGGTTTGCTCCGATCTACCATGTCTCCACATACAAGCTTGTCGAAGTAATCTATCACCCCGAGGTTGATGAGCTCCATGGTGACTACCTCTTTTCTGGTGGATGTGGCAAGGGCACATGGTATGCAATTATCCCTGAGCATCTTCAGCATGTCCGTAACTCCCGGCTTCAGCACAAGCTCTCCCTCTGCCGCTGCCCGGTGGAATTCCGCCGCCATCTCACCCTTGAGGCTCTCATATCTCTCCTCATCCAATGTATCCTGTCCTTCACCACATCTTCCTTTGTACATCTGCACGAACAGCTTCTTCGCCGCCTCACGGTTGAGTCCAAGGGCAGCCATACAGAAGCTCTCTATGTCCTCTATGCCATATTTGTCCGCTGTCTTCTGCCAGCTCTTGACAACCAATTGTTCTGAATCGAGGATGACTCCATCCATATCAAACACCACTGCTTTACAATTCATATCTCTTCCATCTCCCAATAATACAACAGGCTTCCACAGCATCTCTGCCATGGAAGCCTGTTATCATCTGTCATCTGACATCCGTCCGATCACTTTATTCTATTAAGCATCTTTTTCTGTCTTACCAAGCTTTGTCTTCATGTAGTACCAGAGTGGACCTGTGATACATACTGAAGAGTAAGCACCGATAACTACACCAGCCATAAGTGTGAGAGCGAACTCCTTGATGGATGCCACTCCCATGATATACAGAACGAATATTGTAACAAATGTTGTGAGTGATGTATATATTGTTCTGCTGAAGGTCTGGTTGATACTCAGGTTGACTATATCCTTGTATGTGGCCTTCTTAGGCTTCATAACACCTATATTCTCTCTTACACGGTCGAATATGATGATAGTCGCATTGATCGAGTAACCCACTATGGTAAGCAGACATGCGATACATGTGTTACCAACTGTAAGTCTCAGTATAATATACAGACAGAATACCATCGCAACATCGTGGAGAAGTGCGATAACTGCACTTGCACCAAACTTCACATCATGGAATCTGATAGCAATGTATATAAGCATCAGGATAGCTGCAAGGATGACTGAGAATATAGCGTTCTTGGACATCTCGCTGCTGACTGATCCACTTATTACGTTTGCCTCCTTGACATCTGCGCCAAGCTTGTCTGTGAGTGCGCTGCGCACCTTGGACATCTGTGAGTCATCTGTTCCGTCATCTGAAAGCTCAGGCATCTTGAACACGATCTCATTTGTACCTGATACTGTCTGTACTGATATTCCCGCTTCACCGATACCGGCTGCCTCTGCAATGACAGGAACTATATCTTTCTCAGCCTCGCTAAGTGAGTACTCTTTGTCAAAACCTACTGTAAGGCTTGTACCGCCTGCAAACTCAACACTGAAGTTAAGTGGTGAACCCTTTGACTTATTATTAACAGGCATCATACAGAAGCATGCGATGATCACAATGAGTGATCCGAGCATACAGAACTTACCTGCCTTCACGAAGTTTGTCTTCTTTGGCTCTCTTGCAACGCCGAAATACTTGGCATCTGTAACGCCGAGATTTACAAGCGCTGTGAGCAGTGACTGACTGACTGCCAGAGCTGTGAATACTGAGAGAACAACACCGATAGCCAGTGTGATCGCAAATCCCTTGATAGTACCTGTTCCGAATATTCCAAGTACAAGAGCTGCTATAAGTGTTGTAACGTTACCATCTATGATGGCTGACAGGGCATTATGGAAACCACCCTTTACAGCCTGCTTTACGGACTTGCCATCCGCCAGCTCCTCTTTGATACGCGTGAATATGATTACGTTGGCATCGACCGCCATACCTACTGACAGGATAACACCAGCTATACCAGGAAGTGTCAGTGTTACGTTGAACAGATTGAGTACCAGCAGATCAAGTATTGTGTAGAATGCCAGAGCAAATGATGCCACAAGACCTGGGATCCTGAATACTATGATCATGATAAGAAATACAAGTGCAATACCGATCGCACCTGCCTTAAGGCTTGTGCTGATGGCATCTGATCCAAGTGTAGCACCTACTATATTGGAACGAACCTGCTTAAGTGTAAGAGGAAGTGCACCGATACGGATAGTAGTAGCAAGCTGCTCGGCCTCCTCGTAGCTTCCGATCTTGTTGATTTCTGCGCTTCCGCCTGTTATGGCTGACTGTACTGTTGGTGCACTTACGACCTTGTTGTCATATATAATGTATACTATATTCCCAACATTTGCCGCGGTAACGTCAGCGAACTTCTGAGCTCCCTCATCGGTGAATGCAAGCTGTACCACATTGTCATTGCCGTTATCTGAGTCAATTCCGGCTGTGGCATTCTTGATGTCATCTCCTGTAAGAGCAGCCTCATACTCCTGTCCCTGTGACCACTTTGTGTAGTTGTCAGGATCAAGGAACTCAAGCTTTCCCTCAATATTCAAAGCCTCAAGTATCTCATCCGCATTGGTAACTCCAGGTATCTCTGCTGTGATCTTCTTATCTCCATCCTCGTATACTGAGTACTCGTTGGTATATGCCTCAACTCGTTTCTCAATCTTATACTTGGTATCCTCGAGATCTTTGTCACTGTAATCGTCTTCCTGAATCTCGTAAGTTACACTCAGACCGCCTTTAAGGTCAAGTCCAAGCTTGATGTACTCGACTTTACCTCTGTCCGCAACACCGAATATCGCTGTATATATAGCAACACCCAGTACAAGCAGAAAGGCTATGATGACGAGCACAGCATTTCTCTTTGTTTTCTTCATCGTCTTCTCCTTTTACCCTTTTTATTCCTCTTCTGCCTCATCGGCCATAGCCGCCTTCAGCATGATTGCACATTCTATACGCTTCTTCTGAAGCTCACAACCTATGTCATATGCATCAAGTATATTGCCGTGGAACTTGTATGAGTTGGCCGCACAGCCACCGCTACAATAGAATCTTGCAAAGCAGTCCTTACACTTATCCTTGGCATATACATTGCACAGCTTGAATTCATTGACTATATCCTGATTCTTGATTCCATCGAATACATTTCCTATACAGAAATCATCCTCACCAACAAACTGATGGCAAGGATAAAGGTCTCCCCAAGGAGTGACCGCCATGTACTCTGTACCTGAACCACAACCGGAAAGTCTCTTGGCTACGCAAGGTCCACCCTCAAGATCTATCATGAAGTGGAAGAAATTGAAGCCTCTTCCCTCCTTATGTCTCTTGATCATCTCCTTAGCCAGGATATCGTACTGCTCAAGCAGTACCGGTATATCCTCTTCCTTTATAGCATATGGCTCGTCCGGAAGTGATACAACAGGCTCAACGGATATCTGGTCAAATCCCAGATCCGCCATATGAAGCACGTCCTGTGAGAAATCAAGATTGTTATGAGTGTAAGTACCTCTTACGTAGTAGCTCTTGCCTGCTCTCTTCTTGGCAAATTCCTGGAACTTGGATAGTATCACATCATAACTTCCCTTGCCATTCCTGGTAGGTCTCATGTAGTCGTGGACTTCCTTCCTTCCATCTATGCTGAGCACCACGTTCGCCATCTCTCTGTTGGCAAATTCCATGATCTCGTCATTCAGAAGCACTCCGTTGGTAGTAAGTGTGAATCTGAACTTCTTGTCATACTTCTCCTCAAGGCTTCTTCCGTATTCCACAGTCTTCTTGACTACATCCCAGTTCATAAGCGGCTCACCGCCGAAGAAATCCACCTCGAGATTTCTTCTTAAACCGGAATTCGCAACCAGAAAATCCAGGGATTTCTTTGCCACCTCAAGTGACATAAGCGCCCTGTCTCCCTTATATTCTCCCTCACCGGCAAAGCAATATCTGCAGGCAAGGTTACAGTCATGGGCGATATGCAGACACAACGCCTTGACAACTGTCTTTCTCTTCTTGAAATCTATAATATAATCTTTGTATACGTCATCTGTAAATAATGTTCCGTCCTCTACCAGTTGGGCTACCTCGTCATAAGCCTCGGAAACATCTGCGCTGTCATACTGTGACAGTGCCTTTATAATCTGCTCTTTATCATTCTCCTCATATAAAGAAATAATATCATAGACAAGATCGTCTACGACATGTACAGAACCACTACAGACATCAAGCACTATATTATAACCATTGTTCTTGTACTGATGAACCATAATTCTCCTTCAATATATTCCATCGGATCTATCCGTGAAATTCTAATTCAAGGCGCCACACACGGCACCCTTATACACGCACTAAAGAGGACTGTCATCATAAACGACGGTCCCCTTTAGCTGATCAAATACAAACCTGTTACAAATTACTTGTTGTTAACATTCTCACAGCTCTGATTACCAACTGTGCATGATGTCTTACAAGCTGACTGGCATGATGTCTGGCACTCGCCACATCCACCCTTGACCATTGTATTCTTCATAGTCCTGTTTGTGAGTGTTTTAATTCTCTTCATTCTGGATACACCTCTCTTTTTATGTCATATACCGGGATTATAACACAAAGATATATAAAGTAAAAGTTTTTTTTAACTGAGCATAGCCCCCAGCATCCCGCCTGCAACGCACATAATACACTTGGTTATAACTGCTATTCCCTCTCTGTCGCCTGAACCTGTAAACAGCACCGACACGGTCAATGCGACCGATATGTAAGTCAGGCCATACACCATCCCCCACAGGAAACGCTTCTCCCTGACTTTTCTGCCCGTAACAAAGCCCCCGGCAAATGTGGCCACTATGTATATCACAACAACCAGTATACCGAGCACCTTATCGCTTATCCCCACTTTGTATACGACCACCGCCGTTATAAACAGCATGATTATCGTGAGCAGATAGGACAGGATCAGTCCCTTTACAACTCCCATAAATTTCTGACTTGCAGACATACTACCACCATATTCTTTACTCTTTACATTATTATGATGTTCCTCCTCATTTTATTAATAAAAATACAGCCTGTTTACTCAAACAGGCTGCATATATCTTCTATATCATAAAAGGTTTTGTATGCACGCTCGCGCGTGATACCATTTGGTTTTATCAGATCCACCACCATGACCGTACATAGCCCTGCCCGGCTGGCAGATATGATACCATTCACAGAGTCCTCAACGGCCACCGCTTCGTCCGGGTTTACGCCCAGCTTCCCGCAGGCCTTAAGATATATATCAGGCTCCGGCTTTCCGTGGGTGATCTCGTCTCCGCATACCTTTTCATCGAAGTATCCGGCTATTCCAACGCTATCAAGTCTCTGCTGCGCCCTCGTCCTCGCAGTGGAGGTTGCAAGTGCTATCTTCACGCCGTGTTCTTTTAAGAATCTCAGCGTGTCCTCGACATGTGGCTTTATGTCTATTCCATACTTTTCCACATGTTCATCGAACAGATCCATTGTTCTCTGTCTGAACGCAAGATAATCAAAATCTTCGCCCATTATTTCCTTAAACACCCGGGCGTTGGAGGTCTTGTTGCCTCCAGCCACCCGGTCACATACATTTTCCATCTGTGCCTCAGGAATCCCTATGCTCATGCCGTTTTCCTTCCAGCACTTCCTGTATATCTTCTCCGTGTCTACCAACACGCCGTCCATATCAAATACAACTGCCCTGTACATAGCACTTTCTCCTACATTAAGCAGCGGCGTTTTTCTTTCTTCTTCTGCCAGCTATGATGATGAATGCAAGCAATGCAAGAAGCAGGATCGCTGCGATTATTATTATGATCAGCACAACCGGTGACATCTTTTCGCTGAGCTTGAAGGTGAATACCTCTCCGGTCTCTCTGTCATATGTTGTCGCTATATTACCGGCCTTATCCTGGGCTGTTACCTCAACCGTGTATGTATCATACTGATCTACCTGCATCTCATACTTGTTATCTGCCTGATAGCTTGCAGGATCTATGGTATTGCCATTTATAACGATGGATGTGATCTCGTCTTCCTCATTCTCAAGACCTATCGTCATGTTGAATGGCTCTCTGAGAGTCTCTCCATCCTCAACACCTGTTATGATGATTCGTGGTGCAGTACCATCATACGTATAATCAAATTCCTGTGTTGCCGTGTGTCCAACCTTGTCAGTTACTGTAAGTGTTATCTTGTGATATCCGTCTGTCATATCTGAGAAATCGATAAGATTTACTCCGTCTATCTTGGCGTCAACCGAGAAGTCTGAAGTATCACTTACATCCCACAGTGCTTCGTAGCCCTTGTCTCGTATATCAGCAAAATCTGATGCATTGAGAAGCAGTGTTCCGTCATCGCTTGCAATGCTCTTGCTCATGAATCCGGCAAGTGTCGATGTAGCCTTGAGCTCAGGTGGTGTGTTATCGACTGTGAATACCAGGCTGTAATCATCAGCCTTATTTCCCAGTTCATCCTGCGCTGTTATTGACACCTCGTATACACCATCCTCAGAGAATCTCTGGCTTCCTGTGCTGAACTCTGAAGAATTGCTGTAATTTGTAAAGTATGATGATGACACATCCTTGCTGTCCTTCTTCACGGTTATCTTCACATCATCTGTCGAGAAGAATGACTCCTGAACGCTCAGTGACATATCAACATAGTTCGGTGCGGAAGAATCCATACTTCCTATTGGGTCGTAATTCTTTACTTCCTTGTTGTCCTTATCCACTGCGCTCACCTTTACAACAGGTGCCTTTGAGTCAACCTTGAAGGTCTTGGTCTGGCTGGCTGCCACATTTCCTGCAAGATCTCTTGCATTTGCTGTGATCGTGTACTCGCCATCCTCTGTAAAGTTGTAAGTTGCGGTATGTGGATTGCTTCCTGAGAAGCTGCTTGTTCCCAGCGTAGCGATATTCGATGCCGCTGTTCCGTCCGTCTTTCTGGTTATTGTCACGTTAAATGCATCTGCGGCAAGATTGTTGTTCTCATATGCAAATGAGAATGCCTCATCTATGCTGATGGTTGCATTTACCGCCGTTGTCTGTCTGTCGCTCATTCCTGAAATCGATATAACCGGTGCAGTCTTATCGATTCTGAACTTCACTGTTCTGGTCACAGCCTTGTTGCCCGCCTTATCCTCTGCGGACACGGTGACTGTGTAATCGCCCTGGGCGTCAAATGTCACACCGCTGAGTACCTCTCTGACTGTGCTGACTCCATCACCCTTTGTTCCCCAGGTAACATTCTTTCTGATATCTCTGTTCTCTACAACAGATCCACCCTCATTTGTTCTGACTACATGAATGGTGTACTTTCCACCTCTCATGTTATCTGTAAGTGTTACAGGGACTGTCACATCTCTGTTGTTTATAGTGTTGACATTTCCAAGCTGTATCTCAGGCTTGTGCTTGTCTATGTAGAAATGGGTTCCTGTTGTTCCTTCATTTCCACACTTGTCGGTAACGGTCATGGTGAGATCATACTCACCTTCCTTATCATATGTGTACTTCTTGCCCCATGTTCCGCCGTTACTCTTTATATAGAAGTATTGCGGATTCTCATCCACTGCTACATTTCCATCATTCTCTGTGATAATAGTGTTCTGAAGCGACTTGAACTGTTCCTCCACACCAACTCTGAATGATATTGAAGTCTTGAAGTAATTGTTATTATCCAGTCTGTACTCAGGATCATCGTCCACATACACAAGTGGCTCTGTGGTGTCGACGTAATAATTCTTTGTCTTGAGAGCACTTGTGCCCTCCTGAACACCGAACGCCTCGTCTGCTGCCGGCTTCAGTGCATTGCCGGAATTATCGGCTCCCTCAACTGTGAAATAATATACAGTTGCCTTGCCGCCCTTGGCTGTCATCTTATATGCTGCAGTGGTCTTGCCATCTGCTGTCTGGAACGGAACTGTGGTCTCTGACCAGTTTGAATCACTGTAGGTCTTGTAGTACACCTTAAGCGTCGCATTCTGTGCATCCATTCCATAATCGTCTTCTATGCCAAATGTAATAGTTCTGCTCCTGTTAAGGAATCTGCTGCTTCCACCGGACACAACTGATATCTCAGGGCTCTTCTTATCTATTACAAATGAAGTTGTTGCCTTACCCGACTCATTGCCAACCTCATCGACAGCAACTATCGTGATATTATAAAGTCCAGGCTCTCTGAATGTTGTGGACTTTGCTGCATTTGCAGTGTAATCCGCATCCAGCTCATACTTGCTTATGCTCTTGCCATCGCGTGTTCCTGTCACAACGAACTTCTCCACGAAGTAATTGTCAGTTCCCCTTGCTGTTATGGTCACATTGCTGTTATTCCAGTAATTTATCAGCTTTCCGCCGGCAGTTCCATCTATTGACACTGATGGCTTGACGGTATCAACTATCAGGTGTATCTCCTGACTGGCCTTGCTCTCGTTTCCTGCTCTGTCCTTCAGCTTAACAGTCATCGTGTACTCTGTATTTTCATCTGTTATGCCAAGGGCCTTTGCATCCAGTGTCTTTTCTATATCATTTCCTGATACATTAATGCTTCCTGTAATGTCCTGTGATCCGGCTGTGCTGCTTCTGCCTACTGTATATGTAACCTTGCCATTGCTGTCATCGTTATCGGAACCAGAGACCTTGATCTTCACGTCACTCTTTGATCTGTAATAGAATGTCGATCCTGATTTGTATTTCTGGTTTGCACACTCCAGCTTCACATTTGCCGGTGCAGTCTTATCATAGTAAACCTTTATGCTCTGTATTTCTTTGAACTTCGTGTCAGCATTGTTCGGATCGTGTATTCTCGCCATGAGTGAGATCTCGTACACACCCTCATCTGGAAGCTCGTAGGATATGTTGACCGTATTCTTGTCATATGCAGCGGCAACTGTACCCTTTACCTCAACTGCCTTATCCTTCTTTCCTGCAAATGATGTTCTGGTGATCACCAGCTTTGCGTCATCTGCTGCAAGCTGGAAGCCTGATACTGCACCCTCTACAGTCAGAGTATCATCATTTCTCCAGAATATAGCGCCGTTGTCAGCATCTGTACCGTTCGCAGATAACTTCTCTCCTGAAAGGCCATCCACATTGACATACACATATGTGTTCGTCTCTGTCTTATTTCCAGCCTCGTCAGTTACCACAACTGTCAGGACATAACTTCCTGAACCATCTATGCTTATCTCTTTTCCGCTCTGCAGGCCATTGTCACCTGTAGATGTTGAATACCAGTTCTTGACTGATGTATATGATCCATTTGCATCTGCCTTCTTGAGTGAAGCGACCGCCGATGCAACACCTGATGTGGCATCGCTGTACTTTATATTAAGAACAGCTTCCTTTGCGTCTGTGACTGTGTACTGCTGATCATTGTTTGTCCTGTCTGTTCCGGCGTTGTCCGTAACCTTTACAACAGGTGTTGTATTATCCACCTTGACTACAGTCTCTATCCTGCCCTCTATTCCGGCGAAGTCCTTTGCCGCAAATGTGATGGTATGCTCTCCATCAGCCAGATATATGTCTGACTTTGTTGAATCCTGTACATCTCCACCGCTCACACGGACATCGCTGCTGTATGTGAACTTGTTTCCTTTTTCAAGGATCGTTTCCTTCTTGCCATCCACGCTGTATGACACGGTGTCTATGTAAGAATACTCTCCAGTTGCCTTCACTGTCAGCTTTGTGGATTTCACATAGCTTGTGGAACCGCCTGTAACTGTGAGTTCAGGCTTTCCTTCCTTTACAAATACAATGTCGCCATCCTCATCTGCGCCGACTGAGTTATTGCCAAACTCGTTCTCCTTGGCGTAAATGACAAGCTTCTTTGCATTGTCTGCATTGTCCTTCTTGAACCACTGTGCACTTATCTCGAATTCATATTCATATCCGCCGGACACAGCCTTTTTGCCTGTGCACTCCACTGCTGAAGCTGCACCCGTAAGCTTGTAGTACAGGCTCACGTCATCTATCTCAGTGTTATCACTGCCGGCTGTAACCTTCTTCACCTGTACAGTGAACTTATAAGCATCATCTACCTTGAGCTGAGGGAATCTGTAATCCACTCCGTTCTTCTGTATGATCTCAGGGGTAACACTTGTTATGACAGGAGCTTCGTTGAGCTTCTTGACGATAACACTGGTCTCCTCTGACTTGTTTCCTGCAACATCGACCGCTCTGAACTTGTATGTTCCACTCTTATCAGGTGCAACAAACTGGGATGTGCTCTCAGTCTTGCTCCAGGTCTTTCCATTGTCTGATGAATACTCCACATAGTCTATTCCTGTGGCATTTTCCTCTGCTGCATCTGTGGTATCCTTGGCGTCTATCACAAATGTTCTGTCGGCATCACTGCTTGTGAGGTTCAGGAGATAATAGCCATCGCTCACCTTGTTGTGAAGATTGTAGTTATCATCAGCCTCAACCGATATTGTAGGTGCCTGCTTATCCACGGCAACCTTTATGGTTCCAAGCAGCTCGAAATCACCGCTCTCATCAGTACCTGTATAATAGTAAATAGCTATCTTCTGTACTGCTGTGTCATTCTTCAGCTCATACACATTATCAAATGTGACAAGCTTTCCTGCTGCATCTGTGGCTGTAGCGATCTTATCGTCCGCTGTAGCTCCTTTGTAAACAGCCACTCCCAACTTGCTGCTGTCGATTCCGTCAACTTTGTCGGACTTGATCTTGAACTTTATTGCCTTGTCAAAATCCTTGAAGCCATACACCATATCCGCCTTATCGCCCTTTACAATGGCCGTTACATCTATGGTCTGTGTATCTTCCTCCTCCGCAAACAAATGAAAATGTGAATCGATCGCCACAAGAGTGAGTGTCATAACTACCGCCATCGTAAGCGCGATCAGTCGATGCAAAAGTGATTTATTCTGCATAACCTTTTTCATGTCCCTCTCCTCCTATATCTCTTCATCGGAATGTACTATAATTACATTCTTTATCATTCTTACCGAGCTCGCTGCGCGTCCTCCCTGAAGAACGGCTGTGGAATCATCTGCGTCATCGCTTCTAAGTACGTCCGTTGCTTCCTCGTCTGCGTCATCGCTTCTGAGTATGTCCGTTGCTTCCTCGTCCGCCTCATCACTTCTGAGTATGTCCGTTGCTTCCTCGTCCGCCTCATCACTTCTGAGTATGTCCGTTGCTTCCTCGTCTGCCTCGTCATTTCTGAGTACATCCGTTGCTTCCTCATCCGCATCTTCTCTGAGGATGTCTGTCGCCTCCTCAAAGCTGCTGCCATTGATGTCAAGATTCTCTTCGTCTTCCCTCAGAATATCTGTTGCCTCCTCGGCATCATCGCGGAGAATATCAGTTGCAGTCTCGCCTTCATCCTCCAGTCTCTTTTTCCCGAGATCAGCTATCGCTTTCTCGTAATTTGCCATTCCCTTCTCAGAATGTTTTTCGACTGCAGTTGACTTTACATCCCTTACCGAAATTCTGGATGTATGGTTCTTGATCGCCTCCTGTTTGGAGGCACCGCCTCCCTGTACACTCTCATAGCCCTTCTCCTTGATCTCATCGATCTTCTTACGGGCTGTTGAGCCTGTGGCAATTCCCACCGCCTTCGGTATCTTTAACACGAAGAACAGTACCACCGCCACAATAGCGAATACGATCGCAAGTGCCAGGCCGCCATATAACATTACATTATAAACTGTTGCCATAACCTTTCACTCCTCCCTTACTCGCTCGTTGACCTTGAACTGCCATTTACTATGCTCTTAACTGTCAGGTCATTGGATAACGACTGCCATCCCTGCTTAAGACCATTTGCAAGTGCCGGAACTTTGTTACCGTTCTCGTACACTTTCCTCACAGCCCTTGTGGCACTGGCATTCCATGCTGCCGAATCGCTTCCAAATTTATTCGAATATCTATCGACCAGATAACTCAGATGGCTTACGTACACGACCGCTGCGTTGTCATCGGTTCCAAGTGTAGTCTCAGCGTTGCCATATATTCTCTCTGCCTCATCATAGTAGCTGTCATCGCCGCTGTTCTCTGCCATCTTGATATAAGTCTCAGCCTCGTTCACCGAGTATTCTGAATATGCTTTCTTGGATGTCTCTGTCGCATTCTCGCCCTCTATATCCAGACTGTTCAGATAAAGCGCTGCACTGTTCGCCGCAGAGTTGTAATAATGTAACTGCTGGCCCGCATCATCCGCATTCTCGGCAAGTTCTGTATATACCGAGTACATAACTCCTGAATACTGGCCATTGTAGTATTTTACGCCTCTGTCCGCCGGGAACTGGCTGTTCAGCACCTCTGCGTTGTCGTCCAGGTTCTTCATCGCCTCATCCATCAGCACCTCTATTCTGTTCGCAAGCTCCGGATCATTGGATATCTCGCCAAGATATATGTAAGCTATGTTGAGGTAATTGGTGTATTTGTCAGGATTGGTGTCATCTATGTTGTCACTGTTGTAATCCTGGAATGCAAATATATTTTCCTTGTTCGTATCAAAGCTTGCAGACTTGTTTATCTTGCTGTCACATATCGCAGCGTAATACTTTGCCTGCTTTGCCTGATCCGGGAAATCCTTGCTCTCATCGACCATATTGAAATATTTCTTGGCCGCACTGTAGTCCTTGACCTCGTCGTAATACAACATGGCTATCTTGAACTTTACGTCGTCCTTTATCTCGTCCTTGTTCTTAAGTGCAAGTCTTATTCCCTTTTCTGCCGCCGTCTCGGTGTTGGCCGAAGTGTTTCCATCGTCCTCTGTATAATAGTAAGCATATGTCTCCATATAGCCTATATAGGCATCCGATGCGGTTGGGTCTATGTCGACAGCCGCCTTATAGCACTCAAATGCCTTGTTGTAATCGCCCTCGTCGACTGCATCCCTCGCCTCGTTGACCTTGTTGTTGTAATCAAGATCCTTGAGCTGGCCTTTCTTTACTCCGCCTATCACAGCACAGCACGCTGAGAGTATCGATAATCCCGCAACCACTGAGAACGCTGCTATCTTATGCTTTGCCTTTGCCTTGTATGCATCGTCTAGCTCGTTGTAGTGATCCAGCGCATACAGCAGTTCTGAACAAGACTGATATCTGTCCTCAGGACTCGGCTGACAGCACGTCTGTATAATTCTCTCAAATCCTGATGAGAGCATCGGATTCCACTGTCTGATAGGCTTTATCTCGTAAGGAGGCTCACATGGATTCTTGCCGGTAACAAGGTGATAGAGCGTTGCTCCCAGATTGTAAATATCTGTTCTTGCATCCGTGTTGTAGATTCCATGTCCCTGCGCATCACCGAACTGCTCCGGTGCCGCATAGCCTCTTGTTCCAAGAGCCGTGGTATCCGCATTGTTCTCCACTATGTATTCCTTAGCCGTTCCAAAGTCGATAAGCTTTACCGAGCCATCCGGCTTCAGCATGACATTTGAAGGCTTCATATCTCTGTATATGATCGGCGGATTCATGGAATGCAGGTAGTCAAGTGCACTGGCAAGCGCCCTGCCCCATTCGATTACCTTTTCCTGTGGCTGTGCTCCCTCCGCCTTGAGCACATCGCTGAGTGGACGTCCTTCTACGAAGTCCATGACAACGTAGATCGTGCCATTCTCATTGATGATATCAACGATTCGTGGCAGTACCGGATGATCCACATCCTTGAGGATATTTGCTTCTCGCTCCAATCCCTTTAAGAGTGTGGCTGTACTCTTGGAGCCATCATTCTTGATCTCCTTTACAGCCCACTGTTTATTAAGTCGGTTATCCATGGCAAGATAAACTATTGACATACCACCCTGACCGACTTTTTTAAGTATTTCGTATTTTCCGTCTAATACCGTTCCTAACTCTGTCATATATCGATCCCCATTACTCCGATTTAATAAGCACTACTGTTACATTATCCGTTTCTTTTCTGTACTTCACAAGCTCTGTGAGGAACTCACAGCCCTCCTTCATCTTCGCCTCGTCGACGCATGTTCCCGGGCCAAGTCTCTCTATCATCTCCTGAGGCGTTATCTTATGTCTGAATCCATCAGAACACAGCATGTAATGCGCTCCGGGAGCTGCCTGCCCAACTACGAAATCCGGTTCCACCACAGGTGAAGCTCCGATACACTGGAGAAGCACGCTTCGTCTGCTGTCCGTCTCCGCCTGCTCCGGTGTAAGTCTTCCCGCTGCGATCTCCCTTGCAACAAGCGTCTGATCTGCGGTGAGCTGCCTTATCCCTGAAGTGATCTCATACACTCGGCTGTCTCCAACATGGAGAATGTAGTACATTTCTCTGTATATGAGGATCGCAGAAATGGTCGTACCAAGCATAAATCCATTCTGCTCGCCATACGCCTTGATCTTCTCATTCTGCTCCACGGCAAGTCTTATCCACTGGTATCTCAGCAGCTCTTCACTAAAGCTGTTGTTGTCAACCATCTCAACAAACTGTGTGTCAAACCAGTTGCAGAAAGCTGTTATGACTTCCTTGCTGGCAACCTCTCCCTTTGCCAGACCTCCCATGCCATCACATACGAGGGAGAACACGACCTGTCCATTTGGAGTATCCGCTATCTTGATCGCCAGCGAATCCTGATTTGTCTTTTTCTTTATTCCTACGTCTGTATTGTATACTGCGCTAAACCCCATATACATTCCTCCCAATATTTATGTCTCAACTCTCGTTGCGGATATTCTATCTAATGTGATAGACAAGCTCCTCGTCCCCGAGTATAACGATCGCATTGTTCGTCAGGAACTTTTCTTCGCCCGCCTTCAATTCCTCTCCGTTCACAAATGTACCATTTGTAGACTTGTTATCGCTGATGAAGCACACGCCATTTCTCTTGGTGATAACACAATGAACTCTGCTTATAGCTGAATTGTCAGTAATCGCATAGTCCACAAGTCTTGCCTTATGTCCGATCTTGAACTCTGCCTTGTCCAAGCTTATTCTCTCGCCCGTCTTCACCCTAAGGAAATATGGTGCCGGTGCTCCATCAAATGGATTGCCCTGCACTGGCTGTGCCTGTGGCATCGGCGGTGTCTGTGGCATTGGTGGTACCGGCTGCATCTGTGGCATTGGCGGTACCGGCTGCATCTGTGGGTTCTGCGGCATCTCTGGCATCTGGTGTGCCTGTGGCATTGGTGGCATTGGTGGAATCGGTCTTCCTCCAAATGGGTTGCCCTGCATTAGAGGTATTGGCTTTATCTCCTGTGGCTGTGTTTCAACCGGCTCTGCTGGCTCAGGCTTGACATCCTGTGCTTCTGTCTCAGCCGGCTCTACTGCCTCTGGCTTGACATCCTGCGGCTCTGCCTCAACAGGAGGCTCTACAATCTCCGGCTTGGCATCCTGTGCTTCTGCTTCAACCGTCTCAACATTCTCCGGTTTATCCCCCTGCGGCTGTGCTCCAGCCATCTCAGGCTTAACCGGCTCCTCCATCGGCGGCACGCCTACCGGTGGCATTCCATTTGATCCCATTGGACCGTTTGGTATTGGGCCATTCGGTCCCATTGGCGGCATGCCCATCGGTGGCATTCCGTTTGGTGCCTGGCCATTCGGTCCCATTGGCGGCATGCCCATCGGTGGCATTCCGTTTGGCACCTGGCCATTCGGTCCCATTGGTGACATGCCCATCGGTGGCATTCCGTTCGGTGCCTGGCCATTCGGTCCCATTGGCGGCATGCCCATCGGTGGCATTCCGTTCGGAACCTGGCCATTCGGCATCTGACCATTTGATCCCATCGGGCCGTTCGGTCCCATCGGTGGCATTCCCATCGGTGGCATTCCGTTTGGCATCTGGCCGTTTGATCCCATCGGGCCGTTCGGTCCCATCGGTGGCATGCCCATCGATGGCATTCCGTTTGGCATCTGGCCGTTTGGTCCCATCGGCTGTGCATATCCATTCATTCTCGCATTATTTCTCATAACCTCGAGTCTGCTCACCTTAGGTGACTCACCTCGAAGTATGTGGCTGTTGCCACCCTTTGGAGTATTTGTGGAAAGCTCCTTCATTCTGTCTATCTCAGCAGCGTCTATGCCTGCTTCTGCAAGCATCGCCTTAACCTCGTTCTTCATGTCCGAGTTTGAAAATGTACCTCTCATATTCGCACAGTTTATAAGGCGTGCTACGTAATTGTCATTGTCATTCTCTGAGTATCTCGCATCAACTATCACCGACTTCACAAATGCTCTGACATCGTTGAGATCTGTCACTTCCTTCTGTACCGGAGCGACAATAAAGCAGACATCGTATGTCTCAGGCGATACAAACACACACTGCTCGTCCCTTGCAACATAGCTGAGCGAAACCATATTCTTACCAAACATCTCCAGTGCATGCAGAATGTTGTACAGAAGTGTGAGTATCTCCTTCTTGTTCATCTCCTGTCTCAGTATCTCCGCAAGAGGCTTCTTGTCATCGATCTGATAATTGAACACCCTGACTCCGGCATTCTCCTGCATGTCACACGGTGCCATCTCAGGCATAGATCCGCTTCTGCTCATATCATACACTTTAGCATCTATCACATCACTGATATCCAGACTGTAACTCACTCTGTAAGTTTCCCCCGCCGGAACTACAACAACCTTTTCTCTGTTCATTTTTTCAATCCCTTTCGTCTAAATCCGCATATTTTCCGTCAAAAATTATTTCTTCATTCAAACACCAAAAGCAGGTATTGCTACCTGCTCTTGTCCCACATCGTGGGTGGTGTATATTAACTTAATTTGAAGATAAAGTCCTCTCCACCGATGCTTATCATGGCATCGTTTGAAAGCTTCTGCTCTGCATTCTCATCCAGGCGCGCTCCGTTGAGATATGTGCCATTTGTCGCCTTGTTATCCTTCAGATAACATCCATCCTCTCTCTGGTAGATGATGACATGTACCTTGCTGATGGCCCCATTACCACCGACATGGTAATCAACACCTCTTGCCGCCTTTCCTATCTTGAACACAGCCTTGTTGACCATAACTCGCTCGCCTGTGTTGACACGGACTATATATGGCATAGCCTTTGGAGCGTTCCTGTTAACCGCTGCCTTCTCAGGTTCGGTATCCTTAACTACGTTCATTCCTCCGGTCAGCTCAACAGTGCTTCCTGTGCCCTTCTGCTCAGGCTCCTCTGCCTTCTCCTTCACCGGATCCATATTCGTCTCAGGCTCCGGCTGGTCACCGTCCATGAACTGTGGTGCAACTATCTGTTCTGTAGGGTTATCTATCTGAGCTTCCTCTGTCTCAGCAACCGCCTTCTGTATGATCTTCGCACGGTTGATCTTGATATTCTTAACAACAGGTGGATTATCCATAAGCTCGTCCGTAGATATCAGAACCGGCTTCTGCTCATCCTTCTTGTCAAGCTCAACCTCCGTAACTCCATCGGCAGCCTTTGCAACCTCTGTAAGTCCTGATGGCTCATGTACTGCCATATCTGATGTGAGAGCCTCTGTCATGCCCTCCTCGTCATCCTCTTCTTCCTCATCAAGGCTCTCATCTAACTCGAGCTCCTCAAGAACGCTGTCATCAAATACCGACATATCTATCTCGCTTGATACATTCTCTTTCTTCGTCTCATCCGAATCAAGATCAAGATCCTTGAATATCGCATTCGCTGCGGCCGCCTCGTCACTGATCTCCTCTACCTCATCAAGCTCGTCTTCCTCATCATCGCCAAATGACACGTCCTCAAACTCAGGCAGATCATCCATACTTGTATCAGATGCCGCCGTGTCAACTGAAGACTGTGAAACCGACATATCTGAGCCTATATCAACGAAGTTCTCCTCCACCTGCATTCCTGCAGACTCCATAAGCTCTGTGAGCTGTGCATAGAAGTTTCTCACTGTGAACTTATCCGCATTCAACAGATTGAGAAGCTTTGCCACATAGTTGCAATCCTCACTGTCATCATAAATAACGCTCGTCAGCAAGTCCTTTGCGAACATCCTGAATTCGGCATTGATATTGGCTTCTGACTCAACTGGAACACATAACATTCCAACATCGTATGTAACCGGATTAACATATGTAAACTCCTTGTGAAGAACCACATATGATGCCGGTATTCCAAGATCACGTAAATTAACTATACCAGAAGCTACCCCTCTGATTATCCCCAATATCTTCTCAGCATTTACCGTATTCGAAAGGAGTGCGTCAACCGTTGTCCTGCCTGTAACGTTATATGTAAGATAATCGTTCTCATCATCCTCTTCATAAATGATATCAATGAGCTCAGGAATCCGGTTCTCCTCCAGATAATCCAATAACTCCTCGTCAAACTCACAATCATCATTCAGAATATATGACAAATATTTCTCAGAGCCGATATTTCTTACCTTGAAACTTATTTTCCTCATCAAATATTCCTCCTATCGCACCTCCATAAGCGCATAACTAGATGCATAAAAACCCAAAAGGGTACATACTCCTTTATTATATATAAAAAGTCTATATATCGCAAGCAGTTTATACCCTTTTAGATAATTTTCGCTATATAATTTTGTCTATATTTTTTTACTCTGAATCAGTGCTTTCATCGGAGCCATCTTCTGATCCATCACCCTCTGCAGCTTCCTTTTCCGCCTTGGCTGCATCAGCCTTTTCTATGTCAGCAAGATGTCCCTCGTATGTCTTATTAAAGATACATGCTCCCTGGCTCTCATCTGATGTCAGGTAGTAGTAGTAATCATGCTTAACCGCATTCAGGACACCCTCTATGGATGCCTCGCCCGGATTACATATAGGGCCGACAGGAAGTCCTGTGTACTTGTAGGTATTGTACGGTGAATCAACCTCCAGATCATCATATGACAGTTCTGCCTGATTGTACTGACCGTCAGTCACAACATAGAGAACAGATGGATCTACCTGAAGAGGCATGTCATCATTCAATCTGTTGATAAATACTCCCGCAACCATCGCTCTGTCTGAATCCAGCTTACACTCCTTCTCAACTATGGAAGCCATGGTGAGAACCTCAAAATCTGTATATCCAAGCTCCTCTGCCTTCTTCCTGAAGTCATCTGTGTAAATGCTGTTAAACTTGTCTATCATGTCCTGTATGAGCTCCTTTGGAGTCATATCTGCATATATGTCGTAAGTAGCAGGGAACAGGAAGCCCTGTAATGCGTACTTGACTTCCGATGAAGGTATCTCAAACGGATACTCAAACTCTCCCGACTTGCACGCCTCAAGGAACTCCTTTGCAGAGCAGAAGCCCAGCTCCTCGCATCTGTCAGCGATCTGTTCAACCGTAAATCCCTCAGGAACTGTCAGTGTATATTTTACCTCTCTGGTCGACTCCACGTAACACAGAGTCTTTATCATATCCAATGTCGACATACCTGTTGTGAGTGTGTAAGTACCCGGCTGAAGACTGTGGCTGTACTGCGAGCCGGTCATTCTGAGCTGGAATGCAAGCTTATACTTTATAAGCCCCGCATCTTTAAGTATAGATGCTGCCTCCTTGACAGATGTATCCTCAGGTATGGTAACCTCGATCTTCTCTCCGCCGCCGGCACTGTAGGTGCCCTCGTATTCCTGCATAAATCCGGTATACGTCTCCTTAACCTTGTATACCCCGAACAGCACCAGACATACCGCCAGCGCTATTATAATAACGGGTCTTGCTATGTTTCTCCAATCCATCTCTTTCTCCTTCTGTATCTGCAAATTTCATTTGCCTGTTCTGTTAACTGATGTTATCATTACCCTATCTTATACCAAGAAAGGAATGATATACATGGCAAATCCAATAGTTACTATCACTATGGAAAATGGCGATGTCATGAAAGCAGAACTCTATCCTGACATTGCTCCAAACACTGTAAACAACTTCATCTCACTGATCAAGAAAGGCTTCTATGACGGAATAATCTTCCATCGTGTAATAAAAGGCTTCATGATACAGGGTGGAGACCCTCAGGGAATCGGCATCGGCGGTCCTGGATACTCAATCAAAGGTGAATTCTCACAGAACGGATTCAAGAACGATCTGGCCCACACTCCCGGAGTGCTGTCAATGGCCCGTTCCATGATGCCTGACTCAGCAGGTTCACAGTTCTTTATCATGCATAAGACATCTCCTCATCTGGACGGTGCTTACGCTGCCTTCGGTAAGGTTATCGAGGGACTTGACATCGTAGACAAGATCGCAAATGTGCCAACTGACTACAATGACAAACCTCGTCAGGAACAGAAGATGAAGACTGTAACAGTCGAGACCTTCGGTGTTGATTATCCTGAACCTGTAAAGGCTTAATCGAAGTTATTATAAACCATATACAGGAATTTGAAAACAGAAAACCTGTTTATTAAACAAATTTAAAGGGAGAGCAGTACAGATGTCTTTTTGCATCTGCAACGCTCTCCCTTTATTATAGTTCACAGCCTCACAATATATCCTTCCTGTCAAAATACATAAGTCCACCGATCAAAGATATCAGGATCATTCCTGCCGAAAGCACCAGTCCACTGGCCGGATTAACACCATCCGCCTCTATATACGATGCCCTCTGCCACATGGTATAGTTTCCCGGCAGATACCACACTGTATAGTAGGCCGACAATACATACATAGCACATACTCCGGCAAAGCTGACTACAGGTGTAATAAGAAATCCAGCCAATATCTGAACCTGACTGACCGCAACAGACACCAATACCGGCAGTAATATGGTCACACAAAGCACATCCCACGTACCCATACTCACTGTCGAAGTGGTATACAGACGCACTGCCAATCCAGGGGTTACTCCCCATCTCATATCAGCACCATATAAAGCTGCTGTTACACATATTCCACCAATGCACACAGCATAATACAACACCACAGTCACAATGCAGTAAATAAATTTACTTATCCACCACTTACTTCTGCTCCCAACGGCTATAAACAATACCCTTCCATTCGAGTGAAAATCATCACTTGCATAATATGCAAGCAGATACGCAAGCCCGATCTGAAATGCAAACCAGTATATTGGTATCTGGAAATACTCCTTTGGATCAAAATAGTATACACTCATCCCTTTAGTAGCAAACAATATGTAATCTGCAAGTGTACCGTTTGTAAACAACGCATTTCGATCCACGAGATCATTGAGATATGAATGTAATTCCCTTGTCTGTGATACAGCAAATAATAAAGGTATGATAAACAGAAAACTTCTTCTCAATATACCATTTGTTGTATCTCTTCCAAGGAGTCTCAGAGTTTTCATTCCCCGATCACCTCGCATCCCGCAACCGTACCGTTTTTGATCTCATATATTATGTCACACAGAAATTCCAGTTCTTCCCTGTCATGGCACGCAATTACTATTAGCTTTCCCTCGTCACGCAGCTTCAGAAGTTCGGTTTTTATGCTCATCACCGTCTGCTCATCAAGTGCATTTATCGGTTCATCCAGAATTATCAGATCCGGTTCTCCCATAATTGCATTTGCTATTCCAAGCTTCTGTTTCATTCCAAGCGAATATTTACGGTATGTCCTTCCATCATCGGGATCAAGTCCGACCCTCTCTATCGCATTCCTCACCTCTTCATCGCTTATATTTCCCATAAGCTTTGACAGCATACGAAGGTTTTCATATCCCGTACACTGCGGAAGAAATGAAGGGTTCTCTATCAAAACTCCAACGCTTCGCGGAAACTTTATATCATGGTGCAAAACCTCACCATCAATAATGACCTTGCCGCTGTCCGGTATGAGCAAGCCACAAAGAGCTCTCATTATCATGGTCTTGCCACACCCGTTTTTTCCCCTGAGTCCATACACTTTCCCGGGCTCCATCTGCATATTAACATTATCAAGTATGAGCGTGCCTTTTATCTTCTTACTGAGTCCCTCTATTATTATCTCTTTCACAGAATATCTCTCCTCCTATGCCATATATATATCAATGCAAGTGGAACTGCGCATACCACAACATACATTGTCACTATCTGATATCTATATGTAACTACATTTTGAATAGGATTTATCATTGCCATAGCCGACCATGTACCGATTCCGGTTCCTTCAAATATAACTCCCGTAAACACATACAGTGCAAATGGTGCCATTATTGTGGAAAATCTGCTTCCGCACCATCTGGCAAAACACATTGCCACCAGCCCGGCAATACCGCCGAACAAAGCATCAAGCACAATAAACACCAGCGCATAGCATAACGGGTGCTCTGCAAACAGCCTTGGAAACATATTGCAGTCTATAATACCCGTATACAGGAATGTCAACTTATCCGGTTTTTTATTTGGGTATAGCCCGGCACATATGAACAGATCTATCAAAAGGGGAATGGCTGTCGCAGCAGCTCCCGAAGCCACCACAGCGAGCTCCTTTGCCAGCATATACTTTATGCGCGATGTCCTGATACATATATTCCGTTCATATCCACTTTTTATGTCCTGATAACATGTACCAGCATATGGCAGACAGGCCAGCAGGGGAAGCAATACATAGAACAGACTATTATAAGCAAAGTGATAATCAGTCCCCAGCCATATCTGGATCAGTGCGCAATCCGCTTTATGACCATACTGTTTTAAGTAGAGTACAATATCCGCCAATCCTATCAGTGTTCCAATCGCAACACTTACAGCAAGCCATATATTCTTAAATGCCCTTCGCATTTCAAACTTAAATATATTCATATCATTCACCAATTTATTCCATATCCAATTTCATCCTGATCTTCACCGGCTCAAGCACCGGCACATAATAAAATGTCTCCTCATCCATATGTCCCCATGTCTTATCTCCAAATGATACCCGGGCCGCTTTAGTTACATACCATATATTCTGATCTGCACCGGATTTCAGCTCATTATCTGAAAACACATTGATATCCTGCATATCATAGGGATTCACGGAGCTGCACCATGTAGCAGATTCAAATCCACAGGATGTCATATCCATCACCGCATCCCATGAAATAGATTCATTTGTATTGTTCTCTATATTGAGACAGGCGCATACAAATCTGTCTTCCGAACTAAGTGTCTCCACGTTATCCACTCCAAAACGGGTCTTATAATCATCTATACTGTATATATGTGCCTCTACACATCTGATGACCAGACCATCACATTCTATTGCTTCTCCCGCTTCAACGACCTGCGTATTGTCAATGTATCCGTGGTTTATACTGTATATTCTGCCGCACCAGAATATGGCTGCACATATAACCACCACCACTACAATAACTCCAATATATCTCTTCATGCGTCCTCCCATTACTGATCATCTGTTTCCGTCTTCGGAAGCGAATCTATATCAACATAATCCGGTAGTTTTGCCGGATCATATGAGAAGTTTCCTGTAATAGGCTTTCCATAATAGTGTTTCTCATTTTCGCCAAACTCCTGCGGTACCGCCAAACCAATTGTACATTCCATGCTCTCATGTCCATTCAGCCTGAAGAAATAGTACCTCATCGCTCTTTCATCCCCATCTGTATAAATTGACTTATCATAGTAACACAAAACTTCGTTGTAGCTTATCTCACTCGCCTCAGGAGAGTCATATACAACATAATACGGAAATACATCCTCTACATCTGCGTTTCCCATATTGGTCAATTTGCACTTGATAAAATAAAATTTTCTAGGTTTAACCTTAGTGTATGTGTACTTATCTATCACATTTTTATTTCTATCTATAATTTCTTCGGACTCTTCTGCCGTATACGCATCATAATCTGATAATTGTAGATCCTTCACCTCAGGAGCCTCCTCATAGATTGAATCCCAATCTATAATATCCTCAGTTTCTTCAGGGTCCGGCAGGGTCTGATCCCGGAAATATTCAACCGGATATCTGTTTTCCGTGGAAATTTCAGATCCCTCTATGACATCTGCTGACAACATCTCTATCTTTATAGCTCCAACCATCAAAACATTATCTCCTACCCCCTCAGCCACGCTTTTTTCTGAAGTCGTTGAGGTTTCACTACTTGCATTTGTAGTAGTCTTCATAGTCGTGCCTGACCTTTCCTCAGGAGTTTCTTTGTTTTTCTGAAGCATATATGCTGAAGTTCCTCCCGTTGCCATAATCAATACGCATATTATTACTGCTGCCAGATACTTTTTTTTCATAATCTTGTATTCCTCCTCATGATCCTGCCTTCACCCGCTTCACTTTATCAATAGACCAACCTCTGATCAATCATATACAGTGTAATTTCTTGTTGAATCAGGGCTCCACCATCCTATTACTCATACCCCAGCCCTCCTTCCACATTGGTTTATGCACTTTGTATGCTAACATCATTCGACACCACCCAACCAAAATCGTCTGTGAATGGTCAAAAAAAGCAGGTGAATGAAATGTATCTACCATTCACCTGCTTTTTTCGACCATTCGCGGATTCTCTGTCTTTTCTGTCTATATCAGAGAGTATAATTTTATCAGCTTATAATTTTTGATTAAAAAGGAGTGCGTACCATGATCTTATCTGAGCAATTAAGCAAAAAGATTGTCAATATCATGTCAGATAACAACATAATAGATAGTCATTTGGATGCTGCATATATATACTGCATTGATTTCGCTTTGGATTTAGTATTGTTCAACTTAAGCATCATAATCATTGGTGCCTTAACCCATAACTTTATCCTATCTGTAATCTATGTAACCGTTCTTGTTCCAACAAAGATGCTAGCCGGTGGCGCACATGCTGGGAGCACATATGCATGCTGTTCTATATCATACTCTGTATATCTACTCTGTATGTTGTTATGCCGGTTGATTCCTGGTATTCCAATTTTGAACATATTAGTCTGTCTTGTTACCGGAATCGGTATATGTGCACTTTCCCCAGTTCCACACAAGAACAAGAAGCAAAGCTATCAAACAAAACACAAAATAAAAAAATATTGCTGCTTTTGCATAGGTATAATTTACATCCTTTTATCTGTTGTGTTATCATTTTGTTTATATAGATATGGAAATCTGATAATGCTTTGTCTCACTATAGTTTTTGTGAATCAGATTATTGGTCTATTTATAAATAGCGGAGGAAGAAAATGAGACTAAATATTGCTATATGCGATGACGATAAATCTTTTATGGAAAATCTGGAAAAAATGTTAATTTCATATTCCCTACAGTTTGACATAGATATCCACGTAGATAAATACCAAAATGGTTCTGCACTGTTGTCTGCATACGATTCTTCTCAGTCCTCACCATATCAGGTTTTAATGCTTGATATAGAAATGCCTGGTGAAAATGGTATATCGATAGCAGAAAAAATTAAACATACCAAAGATTTTGATGTATTGATAGTGTTTATCAGCAACTACCCAGAATATATGCTGGATTCATTTTCGGTTCATCCATATCATTTTTTACAAAAACCTATTAATTACACAACTTTAAATACACTCTTGGATGATATATATAATTATTATAAGAAAACCCATTCATTAGTCACGATCATCAGTGATTATGATACCGAACACACTATATACATAAAGAACATTTACTATATAGAATGTTCAGATTCATCCAGTAAAGCTCTGATTTTTCATATGAAAGATAATCAGATACGCACAACCGGCACTCTGAATTACTGGAATACCACACTTGCTGACAATTCATTTATTCTATGTTCCAGAAATACTTTGATAAATATACAGCACATTCACTTTATCAAAGATAACCAGATTATCCTTGAAAATGATGAAGTTGTTACTATGAGCAAACGCAACAGAAAGAAACTACTTGACTGTTTTCTTAACAAGATAGTTGCAATACATAACCATTGATTGTAGAGGGATTTTATGACTTACTTAATTAGCGCCGTAACCTATATTTTTGATATTTTTATCGTGTCTTCTTATCTCAAGAACATGTTAAAACACTTTAAAAAGAAATACTCAACTATATATATACTATGCCTCATATTAGTCGAGGTCATATTATATATAAATGAACTGTTATCATCCAGATACAATTCATTTTCTTCCGTGGTGATAACTCCTGCTCTCAGCATTTTGACAACATTTGCTCTCTGCTGTTTTTTCTCAAACTCCATAAAAGCAAGAATACTTACTGCTCTGTCTTTTCAGGTTCTTGTCTCACTTGGAGAATCATTCTTTACTTTTATAATTACTCATGTCAATCCTGACATTCTTGACATGACAAACAAAACTCTGTTGTACAGCATTATGAATCTCGGTTCAAAAGTAATGCTCTTTTTGCTCTGTCTTATTGTCACCATATTTTTTAGAAATCAGAAATACGATCATCCAACAGAATATAGTATCCTGTTATTTACAACTCCTATAATAACATTAGTCATATTTTCATTTACCCCTCTGCATTTCTTATCAGAGAACGATAATGTGTTTTTCTATGAAATGCTGTTTATATGCCTTTCTATGCTTAACATAGTTAATTATATTCTTATACAAAGGGCATTTATATCCACCGTAGTCAACTACACAAATATGAACATTCAACGTCAGCTTGACTTCCAAAAAGGAAAATTTGAACAACTAAGTGAATCCTACAGACAAAACAGAAGAATTATACACGATGTGAAAAAACACTACTTCTATATTCAGGAACAGATCAACAAGCAGCATTTTGACGACCTGAAAAATTACACCTCCACCGCAATCCAATCCATAGAGGATAACTATGCCAAGTATAATACCGGCAACCTGGTAATAGATTCATTCATAACAAACTATGACAATATTGCAACAAAAAATAACATTGCATTCTACGTAAGGCTAAATGTAGATTTTAACCGGGTTCCTACAAACGACTATGATCTGTGTATAATTTTAGGGAACCTGCTTGATAACTGTATTGCCGCATGTATAAAATGTAATAACAGCCGATATATAAATATAAGTATAGAAACTACTGACAACGATAAATTTGTTATACACTGTGAAAACCGGTCACCTGTTATTGATTCCACCGCAAGACAACACTCCATTGACCATGGTTTTGGTCTGAGCAATATAAGCCATACTGTTGAAAAGAATAATGGTTTTTTCGTATATCAGCAAAAGAATGATATTTTCTACACAGATATCATGATACCGATTATCGATGAGTCAAAAAGAGTATTCAAATCTGTCAACCACATATCCGTCCATCCTTCATCTCATATATCTCGTCACACAGATATTCCAGTTCCTCCCGGTCGTGGCAGGCAGTGATTATAAGACTTCCTCCATCACGCAGCTTCAGCAACTCCTTCTTTATGTTCTCTACAGACTCTTCATCAAGTGCGTTGATAGGTTCATCCAGCACTATGACATCCGGCTCTCCCATGATTGCATTTGCTATGCCAAGCTTCTGCTTCATTCCAAGGGAATACTTTCTGTATACCCTCTTATCATCCGGATCAAGACCTGTCCTCTCTATGGCATATCTGACATCGTCATCACTGATCCCTCCCATGAGCTTTGCCAGAAGCCTGAGGTTCCTGAAGCCTGTGTACTGAGGCAGGAATGACGGATTCTCTATCAGAGCACCTATACTCCGTGGAAACTTTATGTCCCTGTGAAGCTCCTCATCATCTATATATATGTGTCCTCCATCAGGTATGAGCAGACCACATATAGCTCTCATAAGCATTGTCTTACCACAGCCATTCTTTCCACGGAGTCCATATATCCTGCCCGGCGTCATGGTCAGACTGATATCATCAAGTATGACTGAACCCTTTATCTTCTTATTCAGATTTTCTATCCTTATCTCGCTCATATGTATTCTCCTATCAGATTATATCCTTATTATCAAAATACACGATTCCTCCTGCAAATGCAGTGATCAGCATACCAGCCGCAAGCACCAATCCACTCATGGGATTAACCCCATCTGCCACTACATATGACACTCTCTGCCACATCGTATAATTTCCCGACAGATACCATACAGTATAGTATGCCGACAGAACATACACTCCACACACCGCTGCAAAGCTGATGACCGGCGTGATTATAAAACCCGCCAGTACCTGAAGCTGGCTTATCCCCAGCGTTACCAGCATCGGTATAAATAATGTTATCAGAAGCAGATCTGCGGCACTAAAATTGTATGTCTGCGGAGGATACAGCCGTGTTGTCAGCGCCGCCGTCATATCCATGGTCATATCTGCCCCATATGCCGCCGCCATTAAATATATCGTCAGCACACATACAGCAAAATACATTACCACAGCCACCGTACAGTATATGAGCTTGCTGACCCACCAGCTTCTTCTGCTTCCGGACGCAAGGCACACCACTCTCGCATTTGCGGCAAAATCATCACTGGAATAATATGCCAGGAAATAGGCCAGGCCTATCTGGAACGCAAACCAGTATATCGGTATGTCAAATACGCTCCTTGGATCAAAGTAATACACCTCCATCCCCTTCATCGCAAACAGAAGATAGTCCGCAAATGTTCCGTTGGTCAACAGGATATTCCCATCTGCAAGCTCGATAAGATATGCGTGGAGCTCACGTGTCTGCGACACCGCAAACAGTAACGGCAGTATAAAAAGAACACATCTCCTTAATATTCCATTTTCCATATCTCTTCCGAGAAGTCTCAGAGTCCTCATTCCCGCATCACCTCATATCTGTCCACCACATACATTCCTTTTTTATCTGTATTTCCTTCTTTCATAGAATATCCCTTCTTCTGTGCCATATGTATATAAGAACGAGTGCCGCTGCACTCACCGCAGCATACATCGTCACCATCTGGTACCTGTATGTAACCACATTCTGCAGTGGATTGACCATCTGCATGGCTGACCAGGTTCCAATCCCACGTCCCTCAAACATCACACCGGTAAATACATACAATGCGAACGGAGCCATTATCGTTGAAAATCTGCTCCCGCACCACCTCGCAAAGCACATAGCCACAAGACCTGTTATCCCTCCAAACACTGCATCGAGCAGCGTAAACAGCAGCGCATAGCACACAGGATGCTCTGCAAATATTCTCGGGAACATGTGGCAGTCTATAATTCCTGCATACAAAAATGTCAGTTTTTCCGGTCTTTTATCCGGATATATCCCCGCAGCAATGAACATGGCTATGAGCAGCGGGCACGCCACGGCTGCCGCTCCCGAAGCCGCCACAGCCGCTTCCTTTGCAATCATATAGCTTAAGCGGGACGTCTTAATACATATACTGCTTTCATATCCGGTTTTTTGATCCTGATAACACGACCCCGCATACGGAAAACACGCAATCAGTGGCAGCAGTACGTAAAACAAACTGTTGTATGCAAACTGATAGTCTGTCCCGATCCATGTCTGGATCAAAGCCCTGCCTCTGTTAAATCCATACTGGCTGACATTAAGCCATATGTCCGCCAGCCCAATCAACGTTCCCAGAGCTATGCTTACTGCAAGCCACTTATTTCTGAACGCTCTGGTCATTTCAAATCTTAATACTCTCATATCTCAACACCACTTCATTCAATATCCAGTCTGATCATCAACTTATCAGGTTCAAGGGTGAGTACATAATAGAAGCTCTCCCGCTCCAGGTTATCCCACGTATCCCTGCTAAATGACACCCGCGCCAGACTTGTCACATACCATATATCCTGATTCATTCCGGGCTCCAGATCATTACTTGTAAACGTATTCAGTTCCCGGCCAGAATACAAATTCACCGAACTGCACCATGTCTGTGACTCAAAGCCACACTCAGTCGCCGCCATCACAGTATCCCAATCGATCGGTTCTTCAGTTGTATTATCTACATTCAGGCGTGTACAGATAAACCGATCCTCCGGGCTCAGCACATCCACACTGTCCACATTAAAACGTGCTTTATACTCATCTATACTGTATATGCGGGTCTCCCTGCATTTTATAAGCAATCCATCCACCGATACATTCTCAGCCGCTTCTACAACTCTGGTGTCATCACTGTACGCCCTGTTAACGCTGAATATTCTTCCGCACCACAAGGTGACTGCACACAAGCTCACAACACCCAATGCCATCAGAACACCTCTCCTCATGCATATACCTCCACAAAATCTGATTCCCACCTCATGGCTTGTCATCCGCTTCCGGCTTTGGGAGTGCATCCAGATCCACAAAATCCGGAAGATCCGCCGGATTGTACGTAAAATATCCTGTGATCACCTGTCCATAATAATATTTCACGCCATCCTCCGGCTCCTGTGGCACAACAAGTCCAATCGTACATTCCATTGTCTCGTGTCCTTCCAGTCTGTATAGATAGTACCAACTGGCTCTGTCATCGCCCTCTGTGTGGACTGATTTGTCAAAGTATACCATTCCTTCTACGAACGAAACCTCACTCTCATCGGGAATCCTCTCCACAATGTCGTATGGGAACACATTCTTCACAACCGCATCCCCGGTATTCGTCAGTCTGCACTTAATAAAATACAGCTTATTGGTCTTTACCACAGTCTGCGTATGCTTATCTATCACATCCTGATACTGTGCAGTTATCTCCTCACACTCCTCAGGAGTATACGCATCCCCTGCCGACTCCTGAAATTCCTTGTATCCCGGAGCCTCCTCATACAGAGCATCCCAGTCTGTTATCTCCTCCTCCGACTCAGGCTCCGGCAGAGTCTCACTGCGAAAATATTCAACCGGATATTTATCCTCTGTTGTTATCTCGTCACCTGTGTATACATCAGCCGACAGCAGCTCTATCTTCACCGCTCCTGACATCAGCACGTTATCACCCACACCTTCTTTTTCACTTATTTTCTCTCCGGTCTTGTTTCCCGAAGCTTCGCTGTCTGTCTCTTCAGATGCTGCCTCAGACGACTTCCTTAACGCTCTGTCCTCTGGGGTTTCCCGGTTTTTCTGGAGCACATACGCCGAAGCTGCCACTGCTGCCATGATCAGCACTGCTGCCACTGTCATCACAAGATATCTTTTCTTCTTCACTTCTACTCCTCCCAACTCTGCCTTTGCCATCCGTCTTATGTCACTGCTTTAATCAGTCATAAATAGTGTAATTTCTTGTGGAATCCGGACTCCACCAGCCCTTTGAATCAGTCTGTGCTTTGACTGTCCTGTGCATCCTCAAGCCTGCATAGGCATAGCCTTTCTCGTTTACCATGTTTGTGATACTCGCCTCAATTCCAAGCGGAATAATATGCGTATCAGATTTTA
>NZ_JBEHVV010000029.1:18039-32903 GCF_040227395.1 Coprococcus sp. RTP21428st1_C9_RTP21428_210409 | reverse complement strand
TCAGAATCCGCAAAACCGGCAACATTATACTCATCTATAACTATGTCACCATCGCTCAGATTCGTATAATATCTGTCGACGCTTGCCTTTGCAGCCTTTCCAAGTACGAAATAAGATCCAAATCTATCTACCTTAAATCCTATTTCCTGACTTGTTTCATTTCCAGCCATATCCTTAGCAGTCACAACCAGAGTATAATTGTCATCAACATTCTCGCTCTGTTTAAAGTTAGAATATGAATATTTCTCACCATTTGAAACCGTCTCGGCGCTGTATGCCACATCATCACTGCCAGCTTCGCCTCTTGTGCCGGTCACACTTATTGATATGCCATCCTTGTTATAGTTTGTATCCGTTACAGATATAACCGGCGATACCTCATCTGTGTATACTCCATCCTTTTCTACCTGCGATATGCTAATCTCAGGAGCAGTCATATCAATGGTAAATGAATCATCAACTGTATTTGATGCAGTATTTCCCGCACTGTCTGTTGCGCTTACCCTTATACGGAACTTTCCATCTGCAGAGAAATTGACTGTCGCAACGTGCGTATCACCATTTGATGTAAATCCACTTGCTCCCGGAGCTGCGGATGTTCCATCCTCCGATGTTACAGCTATATTAACTCGTGAAGCATCAAAGTTATGCTCCTCAACCCTTATTGTAGCCGTTCTGGATGCATTGTAATATGTGCCATTCTGAGCACTGTTATTATCGTACGAAACCTCCAATACAGGTGCTGTCGCATCCACTGTGAACTTTCCTGACGAATAATCATTTGCCTTATTATCAGCCTTATCTCGACATGTAACTGTAAGAATATAATCTGCATCGTCTGAGAATACATAGTCCATTACATATGTATTACCATCCTTACTGAAGTTATTCTTAAGCTTAGTCACAACACCATTCTTAGACACTGACACAGTAACCTTTTCAGGATCAAAATTCACTTCATCAATTCTGATATGTGCCGTTCTTGCCCTGTTGTAGAAGTTTGAGTCATTATTTGAATCATATGTACAGCTTATAACTGGAGCTATGGTATCAATCACATATCTGCGATATACACCAGATGTAATTACGTTTCCCGCATTATCAGTGAGCGTTGCCATCACACGGTGCTCTCCCTCGTTTTCTTCTGCGGAACCTATCGTGTATGATCCACTGAACTTTGCCTTAATGGATGTTTTATCAGTATTATCACATAGAGTCTGAACGTTTCCATTGTCCTTAAGCACAACATTCTTTATTCCCGAGAAATCATCATTTGCCTTTATTGACAGGCTTACATTCTCATCCTTGCCATAATAATATACGTTACCATATTTTGTTGCAATTGAACTGTTCTCAGTGATATCCACAGATGACGTTCTCTCATGAAGATTACTGTCCTCTCTGACTACACCAAAATACTTTGTCACATCCTCTTTGCTCTGATATGCCTTATTGCCTGCAACATCATATACAGTTATGTTTATTTTACCCTTAAAGTTCTTGTCTATAAGCTTGGTAAACGCCTTAGTTAGCTTCTCTCCTGATCCGCATGTCCATACCTCAGAATCAATTGTGTCACTGTTCTTTTTATCTGCCGATTCAAAATCAATGACAACCTTTCCTACTCCACTGACATCATCATTTGCACTGAATGATAACTGGATTGCTCCATTGGAGAAGGACTTATAATCCTCGTATTTTGTATCGTCAGACATCGGCTTAACAGAAAAACCGGATATATTGGCTGATGTCTTGTCATAATAAAATCTCATAGACAGCCTGCATATGTTACCCACAACATCTTCAGCCTTAAGATTTACTGTATACTTTGCCTCAGCAGGAATCTTGCAGCTTCCGGTACTGTATGTGCCATCATTGTTCTTGACAAACTGTGTGGCCTGACCCGGATATGTAAATGTATCTGTTACGATCTTCTTGATATCCTCTGCGCTCTTTGATGAGTCGCCAACATTAGCAATATCAACGCTCTCTACACTTATACTTTTAAGATTGTTCTCAACAGCCTTTACTCCCCATGCGCTATTACTTGATGCGTTAAGATATGTATAGCTGCTGTCTCCAAACTCCTTGTTCGCAGTCAGTACAGGAGCAGTGTTATCTACTGTAAAATGTGCATGAAGCATATTATCCAGCTTATTTCCTGCAGCATCCTGAACATCCATATACACATCGTATACGCCATCAGCATCACTACCCTTAGGTATATCAAATGTTCCTGTTACGTCATATGCTCCCTGCTCTGTATTTTCTGATACACTTATATTATCTATTGCAATCTTGTTGTTCTGATTTCCAGCCTTAACGTAATAGAACTTGATATAAGCTGTATCTGAGCCATACTCCTTATCCACATCTGTTTCATATATTCCAAATGAACCATTTACTGTGAAATAAACACTGTTTCCAGCCTTTGTAAAACCATCCTTAAGCTCATTTTTATACTTGACTGCGCCACCCTTTATCTGTGGAAGTGCACCAATATCACAGGTGATCATAGTACAGTTTCCGGATTTGTCAAATGTATAGAAATAATACGTATTCCGAGCGTCATTGCTTGGATTCTTATCTGCAGTAACTGTAAGCTCTGCTCTTCCTGAATTGACGGATATTGTCTGATTACTGTACTTACTCAATATCTTATTTACACTGTCCGTAGTCGTATTATTTACATCGATATCTGTCAGCTCGTGATCCGAATACACAACCTTGTCAACAAGGCCTGACTCTGGATCGGATATGTCAAGTGTCACAACCTTCTTATATGCCTCAGGTATTTTCTCAGATGCATTGTCTATCTGAATTTCTGTTGAGTTCTTTGCATAAAATTTCATGTATGAAACCTTTGCTTCAGGAGCATTGAGATCAACATATACAGGGACTTCATCCTTCTTATACTTGAAATTATTCTTATCCGTAGAGGAATCCTGATTTTTGTTATCACCTATTGCTTTGGTTGTAATATTTACTTTAGTTTCCTTTTCAAAATAGCTGTTACTGTCGTCTGCATATATATCTTTCTGAGATGAGTCTCCTATTGATGTATATGCGCCATCATTTACCTTATAGGATACAACCTTATCAGTATCAAAGCCCAGTCGGAGGAATACCGGCCTATTCATCCACACATAGCTGTTGTCAACCATTGTCGGGTAAGTGGTGTTGTTTTTATCTACATATACATAATTGAAATTGTCAAACTGACCATACTTCACCGTTCCCTTGATAGAAACCGTCTTCTCAGTATCACATATTTTGTATGTTGCCTTAATCTCAAATGTAGAATTCTCCTGAGCATCCTCCGCAATTGTGAATACTCCGGTTTTTGCATTGATCGACTCTATTGCAGCAGAGTCAGAGCTAAATTTCACGCTATACTCATCTATTGCATTCTCCGGTTTCACGTTTCTCGTTGTGAAAAATGCAGTATATTTATATGTAGGATAGAACTCGTTACTCTTTATATTCTTTGCAAAGGACAATACTCCCTCGCCCTGTGCATCGGAAGTCTCAATCTGAACTTCATGATTATTTCCATCAAAAGCTATATCTACGCTCGTCTGAGAATACACCGTGCTGTCAGATTTGCCAGAAGCTGTTGAAGTAAATGCCAGGTTATTTCCATTGTCAGTTATACTGCTTATAATTGGCTTTGGTGAATTTGCCTTTATTTTTAATGTTATCTTCTGATTTTTTAAAAGAGTATATCTGCCATCTATAGCTGTCTGGTCATTTTTTCCGCTGACAGCTAAAATCTCTACATTGTCAGGATACTTAACCGTAAGATATGTCGAATTCGTCACAACTTTTGTAGTTACCTCTGCCAATGCGTTTCCATAAGCATCTATACCGGATACTTTCACATAGAAATTCTTTTCCGAGATATTCTTTACAATTGAACTGAGCTCTATTTCACTTGTTCCATCTGATGTAACAAGCTCATATGGCTGTCCCGCAAGAGACTTTCCATCATCTGTTCCAATTATATCTACACTGTATTTTCTTTTGCCCTCAAAGCTTGTGTTTATATTAAGCTTATAGCTGCCGTTATCCTCAGATACATATGCTCTGTCAATTCCATGTATTATATTTATATCTGAATCAACATTGCCGGTCCATGCAGTAAAATCACCCTGAAACGGATAGAATCTGACACTCAGCTCATCCCCGGCTTTCAACTGGGAACCCAATAAATCAAAATCATAATATTCTTCATCCACATAATCTTTAGTGTGAATACAGCTTGCACATATAGACCCTATCCAGAACTCCACCTTATCAACACTATTCTTGAATTCTTCTCCATTGTCTATGGCTACCCTCAAGCCCGTTGTAACCTGTCCAAGCCCGCTTTTGATCTCATTCTGTATAAATGTGATATCACCGACTCCTGCCGGTTTTTTAAATTCTTCTGAAGCAGGCTCTTTGAGCTGATCCTTCTGGCTCTGCCCATCCTGTCCGTCCTGAGATACAGGTGTGCTCTCTACTGCTCTTGATGTAAGTACACTTCCTGCATTTGCGGTTATCATAATCACAACCAGTGTCCATGCCATCAACGCTTTAAAAAACCTTGATTTTCTCATTTCTCTTTGCTCCTCTCTTATACTTATATGATTTCTTCTGTATTAATCAGAATTATCTGCTGCGTTATATTGAACACACTGCTTCTTGTTGACTTCTCCGGCTTTGCTTTGGCAACCAGAACATCAGTCGCCCCTGCACCACCGCCATTGTTTGATAACAATACAGTGTTTTCAGAATTTGCCAGCTTGACAGTCGAATCAATGTTACTCGAATTCTGCCCCGCCAGCATTGTCGTCTGCATTTGTCCGGCATTCATCTGGTATGCACTATTCTGCTGAACACCAGGTGGCTCAGGCTGTACAGTTTTTCTTTTCTGTACCGACTTATGCCGTGCAGTCTGTGCCTCTGTTCCGACATTCTCCGTGATCTCCTTGATCTGGCGTTTTCTCTCAATACCTGTGAGGTTCATGAACACCCTTGGAATACGAAACACAATAAACAATACAACCGCTGCAACAAGAAATACACATGCCGCTATCATACACACAAGCCACGCTGTATGATATGTATTCATGGTACGTTCTATCTCATCTACACTAAGTGACATTACTTCTCACCCCCAGTCTTACCTGATCCGGTGACTGCACTGTTCACCTTTCCCCGCGCTGTATCTATAAGGCTGTCAAACACTCCATCATAGCTGTTACCGACAACCTCCACCAAAGCACCCTTTACCTGTGTCTCTATGTTGTCTATCATTTCATACATTTGGGACGCATCTATATAACCGTTATATTCCCTTGCCTTTGCAACAATCTGGTTAAGAATAAGCTGATATGTATACGCTTTGAATTTATCATCAGTATAATTGTCATCCTGTGATATCGTGAGGTCATACAAGCTTACCAGATCATCCCACTCGGCAGAATAATCTACATCCTCATCAAATATATCCACTCCGCTTCCACCTGAAGAATTCACATATCCTCCAAGCCTTATGAAAAGTTTTGCATTTGACGCATTCTTATTGTTGTTTTTATTTCCATCCGAATATGGTTCAACCTTGCTAAACCACGCTATTGCGTCGGAGCTTCCGTTATTCATATATGCCCACAAATTAAGTCCGAGATTGTAACAGAAATTGTAATATTCAAGAGGATCTGCTTTTTTGAAATTATCCAGATGTCCATCCTTTTCAATCAGTTCCTTTATACTGTTGAGCTCATTGAATGTTATCGATTTATCCCCAGAACCCTGAGGCTGTCCATTCTCAAAATATTCAAGATACTTAGTACGTATAAGATCATATGTCTCAGGTGAAGTATCATCCAGGCTTAAAGCATTGCTAACCATGTCTTTAAACTCCGATTCCGATGTCGCCGTACCCGCATATGTATAATACGTATCAAAGTTCTGACTCTTGTAAGATTTCTCTTTGTAATTCATATATCCTGCTGTACCAAAGAGCGCCGCCGACAACACAACCGCCGTTGCGAATCCGAACATTTTTCTTTTCTGTGATTTCTTATATGTAATGTCCAGCTCGTTGTAATGCTCCAACGCATACATCAATTCACTACATGACTGATATCTATCATCAGGGTTCTTTCTGGTACATTTTAGAATTATCTCTTCAAGTCCTGATGAAAGCTTCGGATTCCACTGTCTTATCGGATACATCTCATATGGAGGTTTAGCCGGATTATGACCAGTAACCAGATGATACATAGTTGCTCCCAGGCAATAAATATCCGTTCTGGCATCAGTCTGACCATGCCCTCCAAACTGCTCCGGAGCCGCATATCCCTGAGTTCCAAGACAGGTTGTATCCTCCACCATGTTCTTATTTTTGTATTCTCTGGCAGTACCAAAATCAATAAGCATAACATTGCCGTCAGGCTTTAGCATTACATTGGACGGCTTCATATCTCGATAAATAATAGCCGGTGTTCTGCTGTGAAGATATCCAAGCACATCACACAACTGTTTTGCCCAATCGATCACGTCCTCCTGCGACTGGGCTCCCTGTTCATTGACCAGAACATTTAAAGGATTACCTTCGATATAATCCATAACTATAAGGAAGGTACCATCTCCATCTATAACATCGACTATACTCGGCAAATGCGGATGCTTTAGCCTTTTAAGCATGTCCGTCTCTACAACAAGCCCCTGCCGTATTACGTCAAAGTCCTTCTTGCCATCTTTTCGGACCTCCTTAATCGCCCACTGCTTATTTGCCTTCTCGTTCATGGCAAGGTATACAACACTCATACCGCCCTGTCCGATTTTGTTCAGGATCTTATATTTTCCATCTACAAGAGAACCTATCTCAAGCATAGCGCTCCCCTCCTATGATACTATTCTCGCCATTGCAACTGATATATTGTCCGTCTCTGCCCTGTATTTATTGAGCTCTGTGAGATATTCCATATTATTCTTCATTCTCACCTCATCCGGAGTCATTCCGGCGTTCAGGTATTTATATATCTCGTTCATGCCTATTTTGTGTCTGAAACCGTCGGAGCACAGAACAAAGCTGTCACCAGGACTGGTAGTTCCTGAAAAGAAATCGGGAAATATATCATCCGAAGCACCTATACACTGCAATATTACGCTTCGCTGAGGACTTACCTCTGCTTCCGCCTCTGTCATTCTTCCCGCATCTATCTCTCTCTGAACATATGAATGGTCTTTTGTTATAAGCTCTATTCCATTGCTCAATCTGTATGCTCTGGAATCCCCCAGATTGCATATGATATACCGGTTACCGTAAAATAATGCAGCCACAATCGTAGTACCCAGACTTATTCCATTTACTGCTCCATATGCTTTTATTATTTCATTCTGTTTTTTTAACAGATCATTCCATTCCCTGCGCACACCGTCATCGCTGAATCCGCTGCCAACCAGATAGGTTAATCTGTTGGCAAACCAGTCATTTAAGGCTCTTATAACCGTGGCAGATGCCAATTCTCCTTTAGCAAATCCACCCATTCCATCACATACGGCAATCAGTGAAATTTCACCCATATCCGTATCAGCCTTAACAGCGAGAACCGAATCCTGATTGGTACTCTTTTTTATTCCGATATCACTATGTACAACTAATAAGCAACTCATAAACCCTCTCCTCCATTTCGGCAGATTTAGTCGTATCTAAGTTCAAATTCCTCATCGCCCAGCTTCACTCTTGAACCTACACGAACCATTGTTTTACAGTTACTTGTTATCTGCTGATCATCAACAAATGTTCCATTTGTTGAATTAAGATCCTCTATGTAGCAGGCATCATCAACTCTATAGAAAATTGCATGACATCTGCTGATCGCCGGATTTCCATCTATGCATATGTCTACAACCTCTCTATTTTTACCGATTCTGTTTGTTTTCTTATCTAAGTATATCTTTCGGCCATTCTTGACCTGATACAAATATGGATGTCTCTCAACCTTTGTTGCCGCATTGAGCACCGTTGTTCCAGCATCATCCGTATTACCAGTATTTTTTATAAGCGTTGTCTGATCATAGTCATCCTGCATTCCGCCCATCGCTGGCATCTGTGGTGCCGGATATGGATTGTTCATAACTGGTGCCTGTGGCTGTGCCGGTGCTGTCTGATATGGACTGTTCATAGCCGGTGCCTGTGGCTGTGCTGGCGCCGCCTGATATGGATTTGCCATTGCTGGTGCCTGTGGCTGTACCGGCGCTGTCTGATATGGATTTGCCATTGCTGGTGCCTGTGGCTGTGCCGGCGCTGTCTGATATGGATTTGCCATTGCTGGTGCCTGTGGCTGTACCGGCGCTGCCTGATATGGGTTATTCATTACTGGTGCCTGTGGCTGTGCTGGCGCCGCCTGATATGGATTGCTGACAGGCGGTTGCTGAACTGCTGATGCTGCCATCGGCTTGATCACTGACGCCTGCTTCTTAGCAACAGGAGCCTCTGTAGCTGTATTCCCTGACTTCTTTCTCTCCTTTGCCGCTTTATATTTTTCTTTATTTTCTTTGCTGTAATGCTGCATCAGATAAAACAATGAGATGTCATCCTCTGATGAACCGCTATTCTTATTTCCCTTAGATGCTTTCTTTGCGGGCACTGCAGGTGCTGCTGCTTTCGGCTTACTTGCGTACTGGTTTGTACTCATACCTGGAACTGCAAATCCCATATCAACATTCTCCGGTGCTATAGGATTCTTTGCCATCTCTCTGGCTCTTTCTTCTTCCTGCTGTTTGAGCATTTCCTCTCTTTTTGCCAGTTTTATATCCTTTGCACTCGCCCCAGAGGATACATATACATTCTGTATAGCAGGTTCCTGGCCAATATCTGTCGGTCTGTTCTGTGGCTGTACAGGTGGAACCGGCTGCTGCATAACAGCAGGTTTCATATTCATCTGCGGCTGTGCCGGAGCTCCCGCAGGAGTCTGCTGATAAGGATTGTTCTGCGTGTAAGGAGCACCCATGGCAGGCTGTACATTCTGCATACCGACCGCAGGCTGCTCTGACATAAGCCCCTCAAGCATCTTCTTGAAATCCTGAAGCTGGAAGAGCTCAACACTATTCAAATAAGCAAGTATCCTTGCCACATAGTCTCCGTTCTCATTTGCCGCAAAGCTGACAGAGAAAATAATGTTTTTAAAGAATTCCCTCTCATCTATAGGAGCAAACTCATCTACAACAGGCACGCATATCATAGATACGTCTGATGTCGACGCATCCACATATATGTAGTCTCTGTCCAGCATGATTGTTCTTCTATCGAGCATATACGCATCAAGCATCTGCATTGCATCCACAATATTGACGAATGTCTTAAGGAGACGCATCTTGCGGACATCTCCCATAAAGAGCTTACTGAGCGTTACATGTGACGACACATTGTACTTGATGAATTTCTGATTATCTATCTCTGTATATATAGCCGGAGCAAACCCCTTTATCTTATTGTTGGTCAGCATACCAAGAGCCATTGTATCTATCGGTCTGTCGTCAAACTGATATACAAGATATGTATTCTGTCCCTGATTTTCATAAGTAAATCCCTGCATGTGTGTTCTCTCCTTTACTAATTCTCGTATCTAAGCAGTTTTATCATCTGCCATGTTCCACAGTCCTCTACAAGGGCGTTTCCTGCATCATTAAAGTCTCTGGCATCACTAAATATATTTTCAATGACCATTTCATCATTTTTATCTATATAGCCCCATTTACCATTTTTCTTTACTGCTGCCACTCCATTTGCAAAGCTTCTGGCATCCTCATATTCAGGTTCAATTACCTGTTTTCCAGAGGCATCAACAAAGCCCCATTTGCCATTGATCATGACTGCGGCATAATCGCTTCCCGGATTAAATAATCTTGCATTATCAAACACACCATCACCAATAACATTTCCATCTATGTCATACATACGATATTTGCCATTTTGCTTTGCAAAATAACTATTTCTATATGCTATGCCTTTATCGTCAACAACTATATCTGTATATACCTGATCAGTTACACCTTCCCCTTTCTCATTTATGAGTTGCCATGAATTACCTTTCCTAACTGCTGCATAGCCATTTGCCATGGCCATAGCTTCGTCATAGCCCTCGCATATAAGTTTCTGATCATCTGTATAATAAGCCCACACTTCTCCGTTAAAAACCGGAATAGCGTCACACACATATCCAATACCTTTTACATTGTCTAGTTTATTAAGTACCTTTTTCTTATTTCCTTCCATATCAATGAAATACCAGATATTGTTTACAGTCTCTACAGGTGCAATATCATTGATAAATGGACCAGCATATTTGTATTTACAATCTATTACCTTTTTTCCTGTACTATTTATATATCCCCATGTACCATCACCATCTTCCCCCATGGTGATCGCACACAAACCATTTGCAAAGGTATCAACCTCTCCATACTGATTTCCGAGTTCATACAACCACTCTATATCCGAATATATTTCCTCTAAACCCTCATCGTAGAGCTCTTTGTTCTTATATTTCTTATAAAGTGTATATATCTCTGAATATTCCTCATAATTCATATATATCTGCGCACTCAAGGTATATGCCTGACCCTCATATGGAAATGTATTCACCATAGTTTTAGCTATATCCTGTGCCTCATTTTCCTTATTATCAGCCATATAAACTTCTGCCAGCTCATTGTATATTTCAAGGCTTTTATTCATCTTTAAGGCTTCAAGATAATCCGCTTCAGCATCTACATATATTTCATAAGCCGCTGCATCTCGCGCCTGTTTTATATAATCGTTATACTTGTTATCTGATTCCGTATTATTTTTCATTGTTGAAAACACAGATATTATCAATAATCCTGTTAATGCCGGTGGAAACAATGCTCTATATTTCATAATTATCCTCTCCTGTGTTAATTAGATTCCTGTCAAAAATATTGACAAATAAGTTCCTATTAAAATTGCCGGTGCAAATGGGATATTATCCTTTCTCTTCACCTTTTTAGTTATCAATGAAAATACCGCAATAAAGAACGATACTACCAATGCACAGAATATTGCTGTCCAAATTCCCTCTAAACCAAGGTATAGCGCCATAACACCAAAAAGCTTAACATCCCCCATTCCTATTGCCCCTTTAACAATCAGGCAACACAGAATACAGGCCACTAGCACAGCAACAGTTGCAATCAACATAGAAAACAATCTATGTGCCACATTACCAAGAAGTATAAGCTCTGGCACAAGGATAATCGCTCTGGCTATCAACATAATTTTTAAAATGTCATTAGGAATTTTCTTCTTTTTAAAATCGATATATGCAATCGGCCACATCATAGACACGAGAATCATAAGTTTAACATTTATAACAACCGATCCACTATAAATATAGATAATTAGATTAGCCAGTAAAATATTCATCATAAACATGGCAACTACAAATGCCTTATTTACTGAATGTTCCACCTTCTCTTTCTTTTCATCTTTACTGTGCTCATATCTAAACAGATATAGATTTAGAATATTTACCAATATTGTGATTATATTGATCAATACATAAGAACTAATTTTCATAACAATTTCCCCTACTCATCTTTCTTGGATCCAATTCCAGTATTACTTCTTCTTCCATTAGTCCAAAGATATGAGATAGTTCCACTGTGGAATTGAAATTTCACATCAACGTTTAGAAGTTTTATTACATTAACTTCATAATAAACCCCGGCTACCAGAACATCATTTCCTGTTACCACGGCATGTACTGTTGGTTCTCCATCCATTTTTAGCCACTTTGCCAGTCCGCTTGAGCTTCCATTTTTAGACAATTTAAATTCTCGTTCAAAAAGATTTTTTATTGCCAGCGTTGATACCGTATTACTTATGATTCCAGATAAACTTGTCTGTCCAATCATCTCAGACATTTCACTAAGTGTTGAATTATTAACTCCCCATTCCTTCATAGCATCATTTAATTCCGTACTAATTTGTTGAGCAGTAGCAGACGATTTACCACCAGTTGGGCTTCCAGTTTCTGCAATTCCCCCAGCATATGCAACATATGTCATTTCAGAAAATTGTCTTACTGCAGAATTAAGTGCAACCTGAACCTTAGCTTGCGCATAACATATATTCACTATTGATAAAATTGTGAATATTACAAAAACATATACCGGCAATGCAATAGATGCCTCAACAACTATTGCTCCTTTATCTCTGTTGTTCCTCATAACCTCAACCCTCTCTTTATTTTTAGAGTTATAAACTCTATTTCATTTTAGTTTTTGTGTCATATTTTGTCAACAATTAAACCTTTAAATATATTAATAACATTCTTAGAGTTATTTGCTCTACGACAATGCTAAATAAAAGGATGCTATTAAAACCATCCTTCTCTAACCCTGTCAGCATTATTTTGCTGCTATAAAATCAGATACGGCATTTGAACCAAATACATCCTCCAATGTTCCATACGTTATTGGCACATAGCTTATAGTCACATCTTGAATATTTACCCTCAATGAGCCCGCACCCGAATCACTGGTCTCTGAAACAATTATTACAATTCCATAGTCTTCAAACTGCCAGCCAATATAAGTACTATATGCAGTCACTGATCCAATCCCATAATTCTCAGGGTCTTCCATTCGATTCACGTATTCCTCTGCATCATATATTGCACCAGTTCTCGTATTATTGTCATCACTACAAAAACAGCCAATATAATTTGGTGTACCCAACAAGTAATATAATTTGTCCATCAACAAATAGATTTATTTCTAAAAAAGGCTTATATTTCTCATTATCTGTAACACTTTTTCGAAATATCCACGCCTCTTCATCATTTCCCTTTTTGTCTTTTTCAGAATCATCAACAGGTTATGGCGAACCGCAACCGATCTCCTTTGTTAAATCGGAGTAGCTTATTCCACAACCTGTAAATAGCATAACCGATATAACAAACATGCATGTTAATACTCTCTTTTTCATTAGTTTCCCCCCATTTCTCAATAATGCACTAGAGTATGTTATTGAAAAAGGATGGCTTAAGTTAAGCCATCCTAAAAACCAAATAAATCTTACGTATTACTTAGCCGCCAGAAAATCAGATATTGCATTTGTACCAAACACATCCTCCAATGTTCCATAGGTTGACGGCACATAGCTTATACTCACATCATGAACATTTGCTCTCAATGTTCCTGAACTTGAGTTACTTGTCTCTGAAACATATATTGCAATTCCATAATCAGCAAACTGCCAACCAATATAAGTACTATACGCTGTTACTGAGTCACTTCCATAATTCTCAGGATTTCTCATATTACCAATATATTCTTTTGCATCATATGTTTCTCCTGGTCTTGTCTGATTATCCTCATCGCAAAACCAGCCAATATAGTTTGGAGTTCCAAGCATATCATATAACTTATCCATCAACAGATATTTGCCATCTTCGTCTGGATTGTCATTACACATATTGTTATATTCATCCTCTGTAAGTCCCAGAGTATCATAATACATAGCCGAAGGTCCTAACATCCAATTACCATCAGAAATAGCCTGCTTGATATTTGTCTCATTGCTGTCATCTTCTTTGCCCAATAACAGATCCGGCATATACGAGTATATTGTGCCTGTCTTATCTAATATCATAAAATCCAAGCTTGTAAAACTATCTGTATAACTATCAACTATAGATGAAAGAGTTCCCTGATCTACTCCACCAGCTAATACCTGATAGTCCATAAGGCTATCTATATTGATTGGTAATGTCAGTTTATCTGGAAACAGTGCAGCACCAGATGGTTCATCTAACACGGCTTTATCTGTAACCTCTTTTCTGAGCACCCAGGCTCCAGTACTATCATCTGAAACAATATTTTTTTCCTCCGTTGCATTCTCATCAGAGGATTCTGTTTCCTGAACAGTGCTCTGTTCTTTTGTACTCTGAGTATCTCCACTACCAACTGTATCCTTTCCACATCCTACAAGCATTGCTGAAAGTGCAACGCACATCGCTCCACAAACTAACTTTTTACGCATAATAATCCTCCTAGCAACTAGTTATTTTTCTACATTTTAACTTATCTAATACCCTCTAGTGACTTCTATAGTATACCTGTTCCAACTGCCATCCGCAAGGGAATCTTTATAATCACTCGCAAGAGGTTGATCCATCATAAGTGGTGACACATCTATCTCAGATGTCAACGTAAATAATGTCTTTGACTGCTTTAACGAAAATTGTGGATGATCTTTATCAACCTTTTGCATATTTGCTTCTATCAAGCGGCCTAATCTGCAATACGCTTTATTCGTTTTATCATCACCGCTTTGGAACATTGAATACAGGAATATAAACAAATAGTCACTGTATTGCATGCAAATACCTTCTCCCTTCTTTGGACTTTTGGGATCAGATATCCCTACATCATCTTTTGAATCCCCTTTCTTATTTATACTGTACGACCACTGCTCATCGCTAACCTTATATACCTCCAGTGGGATTCCCTTATTCAGTATCTTCATATCCTGTATACTTTCAAGGGCTGCAAGCAACGCTATAAGCACGGCCTTTGTAACTGGAGCAGGAATAATGTGCCTGGTTATTTCCGCTATCAAGTCTGCCGCACCATTTATTACATCGGCAGTTGTATTCTTTCCGGCAGACCAGAAATTCAAGTATCCAGATGCAAGATTAAGCGCCAGCCTTATCTCATATATGTTTGCATATGCCGACTTAAGATTTTCTTCATTTGTTGAACCATATAATACGTACTCAACCTCTGCATTGAATGCAGCATTATTTGCATTATTTATCATATGGTTGGTGAGGGATTTATTG
>NZ_JBEHVV010000029.1:0-17887 GCF_040227395.1 Coprococcus sp. RTP21428st1_C9_RTP21428_210409 | reverse complement strand
GTATATAAAGTAGCATAAAGAGAATCTCTAACATTGGGACCCTTCTGATTCGCAAAATTCTCTATAGTCTGAGCAAACCCTTTAAGTAATGTTCCCGCACCAAATTTCGATCCTTCATACTCTCCAACATTGACATTAGAAGAATTCTTTATCTCATCTGAACCACTCTTATCCTTCTTGGTATCTTCGGAATTCTCTGCATCCTCTTTCTGTTTCTTAAAATCATCTATTTTTCCATCTTTTTCATCCACATCTTTTTTCAAGTCCTTAAGACTCTTGCCATCACTCTCATATCCCCGGGTAAGCAGGAAGTCATAATATGTATCATCGCCTTTTTCCAGTATCAATTTACACTCAGGGACAGGAATAAGCGCCTCCGTTTTCTGAGGTGTAAGCAGTTTATAATAGATATCATGACCATCTATATCTATCCTTGAATTTCTTATAGGTTCTGTCGGATTTGTAAACTTGTTCTTAAACTGTGAATAAAATGTATCAAAATTCTTTATATCTGTCAGTTTTTTGCTGCCATACTTAATCGAATCTATCGCATCAACTATAGATTGGAGTGCCTCACGTTCTTTTATGAGCTTGTTTTTAAACTCTACAACATCATCACCATCTACATCTCTCTTCTCTTTTTCATATGTGCCAACTTCTGTCCTCTGCTCAGTTCCCAGAGATGTTTTACTTTCTGTCGCATTTCCTTTCCAGTCATTATAATCACTGTAGTATTCCCACACCAGATCACTCAGTTCATCAAGGCTTAAAAGCTCATGTTTTTTCGTGATTTTATGCTTATTACCATCGCCCTCTATCACCAGACTCAGGGCATCTATATACGACTGTATTTTTTCCCTATAAGCTGCCAAATTTGTTGCAATGTCATTCAACTTACTTGAAACGCCGGAAGTATCATATTCCGAAAGAACTCCGCCATTATATATGTCCACCAGCGCATTTTTTACAGTCATGTATTTCCCACCATGTCCATTAAGCCCACTATCAGGAAAATCGCCATTAAATATGGTATGAACATCTGCTTTGATTTCATCGCTGTAAGCTCGCTCGTCTTTTTTCCAATCAGATGGAAATGTCGAATCATCCGGATCAGCTTCACAGTCAAGCATAGCCGTATACGTTACCCACGCCTTTGCCAGAGCATCTCCCTTACTATTAACATCTTTTATGCTGTCCTTTGCTGCGTTATATGCAAAATAATACCACTGTGCCTTATTCGCCTGATCATCACCTGTACCATAATTCTTATCTGCATATTTTGAGACTGCTTTATCAGCGTTATCTAATGCCGTTTCAAGCTCGGCAAGCTTATTCGCAACCTCTTGTTTTTGGTTTTCAACTTTTGACCATTTTATATAATACTTCTTGTCTTTTTCGAAGCTTTTTACATCTTTGGCAACTTTTTTCTCGTTGTATCCGCCTGTTCCAGTTGCAAGATTTTTAACAATACCATCATTCCCCTCGGTACTGGATAAACCGATATAATATTTATTCACCGATGATGGTGTTCCTGCTTTTGATATCCACAGCTTTCCAACAGTCGTTTTCGTTATATCCTCATAATCCTTTATCGATTGTTCCACATACTGTCTTATCTCAGTAATTTCATTTTTTGATGGTCCACTACTATTTTCACTTCCATCGCCTCTCGCATACTGCTGATAATAGTAATAAGTATAAAATTCTGCTTTACTGAGTGCTCCCTCTGTCTCAGAAAAATCTTCTCTGGACTGAGCCAGCTCGCTATCTTCAGAAGAATTTTTCAAATCATTCTTCAACGTATCTCCGTCCTTTACCAGCTTGTCATATATTGACTCTACTGCCATCTCAGGCGCACGGTATTTCATAAACTCCACAACACCTTCTTTGACCAGAGCTGGATTCTCGCCAATACCTGATCCTGCTACAGCATACAAATTTTCAGTTCCTGATACCAACTGCCCTTGCAACAGATCACTGTAATCTCCGCCACCCTGTATTTGTGAAAATACCCATGACACAATCTCGTTACTTTGGCTATCTGATACACCATTTGCCTCAAGAGTCTTTTTAAAGAATTCCTTACTCTTGTCGCAAAAATCGTCAATATTCTGAACCGAAGCAACCAAGCCATAATAATCGCTAAGAACCGTATCATAATTAGCCATAAGCGAATTAAGTGTTGTATCCGCTGTTGATTCTACCGAACTCTTGGACAACTCTATCCTGCTCAAATCCACATACAAAAAACATAAAACAAGGCATGGAACCAATATTATAATTAGGAAAACCGATATAGCTCCGCCTGGCCTAAACAACTTCATCATAACTTTTTACCCCCATCAATTTGCAAATTGTCTGAATTTTGTTATATACTCACTGGCTTTTTCCATTACTCCACTGGCTGTTTCATTCCTATCTATAATATCTCTAACCATGTTAACATTTCTCACTATCTCTGAACCCTCCATAGCCGGGACTTCTATATACTCCTGAAATTCCACTTTAGATGCTTCTTCCTGTCCCAAAAGCTTTACAGGCATTGTAATACTGTAACTCATCTCTGCTTCAACCTTTGCATACACACCATAAGTTTTATAATCAACGGACACCGCTGTATTCTGTACTCCCATGCCGGAAAATAAGCCAGTACCCATATTTTTCAATCCTTTTTTTATTTCTCCTTCTACCTTTGCAGTTCCGGTATCTCCCCAGAAATTCAGATACCTGTATGGTTTAAAATCATTTCCTGAACTTAACGAAACTACTGCACCATCATCTATGTATTTTGCCAGCATGGGATTACTCTCCTTTGCCGCATATTCAATAACCGATTCCGTAAAAACTGCCTGTGCCTTACTTCTCTGATAATACAGATTCCCCACAAACAACAAAAATATAACAACCAGAAATGTCACAGGAAACACGATAGTTGCTTCAACTATCAACGATCCTCTTTCGTCTTTCATTCTCTTCTTCATAAAGTCACCATTCCCTTTATACATCTGTCAAACCGCCATTATTTACTTATACATAAATAATGACGGTTCTCTCAGAAACTGTTCTCCCCAGATCAAGTCGACTGTGAATGACAATTATTATTTCATCGCCTCATTTGACTTTGTCTCTATATTCTTAAGAAGATTTGTTACTATTGTTGTAATCTGTGTCTTAAACAGAAGTGCAAGCACAACTGCTATACCTATAAGGATTACGATAGATACAACATTTACATCTCCATCTTCTTTCGTAACAAAGTCAACAAACTTCTCCTTTGCCTTGAATCCGAGATACTTTGCCTTTGCTATAGCCATGCCAGCCACATCGTCAATTCTCTCTATCATCCCGTTTTCCTCCTTCCTTCCCATTTTTCATTAGTTATTGTATTTACACACCAATATTCGCAAATATCGGTATTAATACCATGATCAATATTCCTGCAAACATTATCATCATCGGAATAAGCAGCTTACTGGATGCTTTTTCTCCATCTCTCATAGCTATATTCTTCTTGAGATTCCAGGACTCCTGTGACTGCTCACTGAGCATTTTTACAAGCTCCTTATTTCCTTTTTCCATACCCTGTATCATGGTCGATACAGCCTTTTTTACCTCTGCCAGAACGCATCTGGTACCAAAACTATGAAATGCCTCTACTTCCGACACTCCATTATGCATGTCCTCCACAGATCTTTGCATTTCCTTATAAATTGTTGTGTCTCCATTAAAAGCAACTTTTTCCCATGCCTCTCTGAGTATCATTCCTGCATTTGTAAGAAGCGCAAGTTTTGAAATAACCTCAGAAAAATCACGAAGCATCTCATCCTCTCTCTTACTTATTTTTTCAAGCATTAGTGTTCCGAAGTAGTAATATGCAGTAAACGAGAATATACCAAATACCAGAAGTATTCCCATCTCAGATGTAAATCCATAAAGAATAAATCCCACCAAAAGCAAAGTGAACGACAGAGATATCTTCTGTGCATATGCAAGTCTTACATAATACTCAGCGTATTTTTTCTCATACAATATTGCTGCACTCTGTCTGAGTTTTCTATCGGACTTGCTTTTGTACTGATAATGAAAAGTTTCCATCATTCCATAGCCTATAAAATATATATCCTTCAGCGGATACTCTTTCTCATCAAGGCCATCAAACAGTTCCGCATATTTCTTCCCCTTAAAATAGAAAAACAACCATGCAATGAGTAATAATCCTGATATGGAAAACACTATAATGTTAGCTGTTGTCAGCATACCTTTACCCTCCTATAATTTGATATCCAGTATTTTTCGTCCCACATAATATGCAGCCACAAAACATACAATACCGAGAGTAGTTGCTATTACACCTGCAGCCGTTGCATAGTTATCTCCGAAATCGGGACTCATCATCTTGATTACGCCTATAAGTCCCACCGGCATAACTATCATCAGATTCTGTTCCATCTTATTCGATGCAACCATGGTCTCTATCTCCTCCATGATCTCCATCTTGTCACTTATGATGGAGTGGGTGTTGTTGATTACATCTCGGAGATTTCCACCCTTTCTGTAACATATCTCGTACACACTGGCGAAACTCTTGATATCATCTATTCCGCTTCTCTCACCGAAGTCCTTCAGCACAGTTTCTATATCTATATTGTTTCTGTTTGAAACCAATATGACATTCAGCTCTTTCAATATGAAAGCATCCTCCTCATACTGAACACGGAGATCTCTGTACGCTGATTCAAATGAATCTATGGCATTATTTCCTGCACCGAGTGAGGTGTTTACAGCTTCAAGCATACTTCTGAACTGCTCTTTGAGCTTTCTCTGATTTTTGTCTATGATGCTCTTTGTTCTGATTGGAACAAACATCCTACCTGCTATGATTCCAACCACCAGCATTATCACTATATTGCTGATCCAGGTAGCTGTTGTGGCATTTCCATATTCATCCTTAAACAAGCCTCCATAGAACAGATATGCCACTGCCGCTCCTATCACAAACGCCAGCATAAATGTAAGTATTTTTTCCACTTTACCCATGTGATATACCTTATAATTCATGACCGGCATCTGCACTCTGGACATATAATACTGTGGTTCTTCAGGTTTCTTTTCCTTTTTACTTATTCCTAACATACCTATATCTCTTCCCTTATTCCCGTAAGCTGCAGTTTGAATACATTCTGCATCTTATTATCTGTTCTCTTTAATCTTCCAGACACTCTGTCGAGCGTTGAATTCTCATCCTCTTCAAATACATACAATGGATTTAACTGTATCTCTCCATCCTTCATACCCAGAACCTCCGTTATCTCCATCGTCTTTCTGGATTTGTCACGAAGTCTGGACAAATGTATTATTATGTCTATAGCCGATGCTATCTGCTGTCTTATAGCCTCAAGAGGTAATCCCTCTGCCCCCTGAAGAACCATTGTCTCCAAACGGGAGAGCATATCATGAGTTGAGTTAGCATGTCCTGTAGATAAGCTTCCATCATGACCTGTATTCATGGCCTGCAGCATATCAAGTGCCTCACCACCACGAACCTCTCCAACTACTATTCTTTCAGGTCTCATTCGGAGTGAGGATTTGATAAGATCCCTTATAGTTATTGCTCCAGCTCCTGATGCATTTGCATTTCTGGTCTCCAGACTTACAAGGTTATCTACTCCAACTATCTGAAGCTCTGCTGAGTCCTCAATGGTAATTACTCGCTCGTCCTTCGGTATATAATTTGACAGGGCATTCAGGAATGTTGTCTTACCGGAACCGGTACCTCCACATATGAATATGTTGTATTTTGCCCTTACCAGAAGCTCAAGCTTATGCGCTATCTCCTCAGTTATTGAACCGTATTTTATAAGCTTCTCTATTGTCATAGGCTCCTTTGAGAACTTACGGATAGTTACCGTTGGTCCACACAAAGCTATAGGTGGAAGCACTACATTAACTCGGGAACCATCCTGAAGTCTTGTATCAACAATAGGATTAGCCTGATTGACCTCTCTACCTGCCATTCCAACAATTCGCTGAATTATATCTTCCAGTCGCCTGTCCGTCTCAAAAAACTTGTCCAGTCGTTTTACTCGTCCATTCTGCTCTATGAATATATTGTCTTTTCCATTTATCATGACCTCTGTTATGGTATCGTCTGTCATGATACTGTCCAGCAGTCCCAGCCCACGGATTGAGCTGTATACCTGTTTTACTATGGACAATCTCTGTTCAACTGTGCAATACTGACCATCCAGCTTACTGTTAACAACATTTTCTATCTCTTCCTCGAGGTCCTCATCACTCAGTCTATTAAGTTCCAGATTATTGGACACATAGAATTTGGCTGCCGCCACAAATTCCTGTTCTTCATCAAATGTCATAATTCACACCCTAATATAATTTCAAAAATTCCTGATTGTTAGCAAGTATATCTACTATCTGCCTGAATGTTGTTCCCTGAACAGCACCGGACTTTGTTATAACTTTGCACGTAGACCAATCAAACTTTGCAGCTTCTTCTTTGTTAATAATGAAGCTTGCTGTCCTGATGAAATCTTCATTGTTGACGAATACCTTCATAAGTTCATTCATTCTGTCAACCTTATGTGCGGATCTCTCATCGTCATTCACAACTATCACTGTCTTATCTGAACAATCTATAATCTTTTTGAATGTTGGAGTGATATTGAAATCAGCATCGATTACTATGAAATCATAAAGTCCCATGGACTTGAGCTCTGATATAAGCAATTCCACATCCTCATCATTCATTTCATGAAGATCCATCGGATTCTTAGGCGCAGCAAAATAGTCTACATTTGCTGAATCTGTAATGGCAAAGCTTTCAAGCTTCATTGAAAGATTTGACCTCTTACTCTTCACTGCATACACCACGTCAGTAAGTGTATATTTTCCTTCACCATCAAAAATAATATCTGTAGTCGGAATATTCTCCATACTCAGATACAATGCACTTTTATTATTAAGGGAACAATTTAAGGCGAATGCCGCTGCCATGGATGTCACTCCGCTGCCGCATGCCGGTGAGGTAAAAGTGATGACTTCTGCAAGCTCACCACTTCTCTTGCGCTTGGTAATTCTAGAACTGTACTCAGAGTATAACGCAAGTATATCCTTATATATAAGCTCTACTTTCTGGAACTTACATATCGCTTTTTTTCCTTCTATCTTGTCTATGTCAGGAGACTCTACAAAATATGCCATGCAACAATTTCTGTATTCGTTCACCTGTAACGTCTCATCCACTATAACTATGTCAAGCCTTTGATTTTCAACGCTTTCATTGGCCACTTTAACATCCGTGTATGAATAAATTTCAAGCTTATCACTATAATATCTGTTAAGGGTTGACACCAGTCTTTCTATATATATTTTATCCGAAATAATAAAACCCACACGTATTTTCATAAACTCCACCTCCCTCGCTTCCTTAGAGTTTATAACTCTACATTAGCATTTTTATTTTAGAGTTTATGGCTCTTTTTGTCAATATATAAATTTTCTCAAATTATACTAATCGTAAACTAAAGGAGGTATGCTAATGCGCTATAACGAAAGGATACGTGAGATCAGGGAAGACAACTCTTTGACACAGCAAAAAGTTGCCGATTTGTTACATGTAGGTCAACGTACCTACGCTGATTATGAAAGCGGTAAAACACGGATTCCTGTTGACAGTCTCCTTATTCTTGCTAGGTATTACAATGTATCTGTCGACTATATCAGCGGGGCAAGTAACGTAAAGACAAAATATCCACAAAAGTAAAAAAGAGGAATGTAGATTTTCGACATCTACATTCCTTTTACGATTTCCCATATAAGCAGCAAATGCAGGGGATAAAACAGGTAGAAAAAATACTTGAGCTTCATCCTTCCTCTCTCTCCGCTGTACATATTCACAGGTATCATCGCCAGCAGAGCGTATAGCTGATTCATGCCCAGGCAGAGAATGTATACCAGCGAACTGAGCACCACGATCTCAATGTTCTGCTTCTTATTGAAATATGCCAGAGTATAAGCATCCGCTCCACTCCGCTCCTTCTCGATCAGATAGAACATGACTATGATTCCCACTCCCGCCATGCCGTAGTCGAATCTCAGGAACTCCGCCAGAAGTGCTGCGGCCAGTGCGATCTCGACCTTCCATCTTCCGATTGGCCCCCGGCTATCCATGGCGTATATGGCAAACAGTCCGGCTGTCAGGGTGAAGAATATGTTCTGAGCCCCCGGATACCAGATCGTATCGTGCATTGCCAGATCAAATGGCATCTCTGACACCACCGCAAATATTCCAAGTCTCAGAAGATACCTCCTCACGTCGGATGTACGCAGAAGCCCCTGTACAAGCAGGAATGCAAATACAGGAAATGCCAGACGCCCCACAGCGCGCATGAACAGATTGTTGTCCACAAATACGATTCCTATATGATCAATCAGCATACTTACGCAGGCTATGATCTTCAGCGCATTGGAGGAGAATATCCTGATATTCCTTTTTTGTTTTTTTATATCGTTCAGTCTATTTTCTCCCATTTATTTATCCTTCCTCATCGTTGATCACCAGCCATACGACTGCCTTCAAGTGCTTATCCAGACTCTATATCTGTATTTGCAGACATTGTATACAGAAAAAACAGCACATGACTTATGTTCATCATGTGCTGCTCTTCTCACAAAACCTTATATATCTATCTTCTATCGTCTAGATTCTCTTTCTGAGAGCCTTAGACAATGCTGACAGCTCCTCTGTATCAGCCTTACCCGGTATCCAGGTCATAGTCACGTTGTCCTTGATGTATCTTGGAACAAGATGCATATGGAAGTGGAATACAGTCTGGCCTGCTGCCTCGCCGTTGTTCTGAAGGATATTCAGTCCGTCCGGATTCAGCTCAGCCTTCTGTGCCTTTGCCACCTCTGTAGCTATAGTAAATATCTTGGCTGCTGTCTCAGCATCCATGCTGTATATATTGTCAAAATGTTCTTTCGGGATAATAAGCGCATGGCCCTTGTTAGCAGGATTCACATCAAGTATTACTCTGCAGATACTATCCTCATAAACTGTCGCTGATGGAATCTCACCGTTGGCTATCTTACAAAAAATGCAATCGTCCTTATTCATATAAGTTTTACCTCCTCATTGCCTCTATCCATTGTAAACCATCTGACAAAATATTACAAGCACCAAAGAGAACACCAGTTTTATACACCAGTCAAATAATTCTATAATATTGACATGTAAAATTCATTTTTCCTGTCCCTGCCCTGCGGAAATGTCTTTCTGGCACCGGCTATGACCGCAGGATCCAGCTCCGCAACGAGCAGTCTGTCGCTCACCCTCTCCGCCATCTCATTGCCGTAGACATCATATATATGTGAGCTCGGGACATATCTCTCCCTTTTACCCATGCCCACTCTGTTCACGCCTATCACGTATGCCTGATTCTCAATGGCCCTCGCCCTGAGCAGCGCTTCCCACTGGGCAACTCTCTCCTCAGGCCAGTTGGCTATCACAAGTATGGCATCGTAAGAATCCCTCGCCGCCGAAAATATCTCCGGGAATCTGAGATCATAGCATATGTATCCGCCCAGCCTCAGATCCTTGACATTCGCCTGACAAATACGGCTGCCTGCCCGGTACACCCTGTCCTCACCGCTGAACGAAAAAGGATGTATCTTTGCGTAATCCATGATCACCTCATCACCGCTGACGATCGCCAGCTTATTTTCAAATACCTTCCTTCTGCTCTCATCAAACTCACCGCTTCCATCAGCCATGAAAGCTTCTATATAACCAAATGCCATGGCCATATCGTATTTCCTGCTGTTCTCCATAAAAAACGAAACGCTCTCCGGTATCTCATCATCCATGTACGCCTCCCACATGCGAGCGGGCATCATGGTAAATCCCGTCAGCGTCATCTCAGGAAACACCAAGAGCTCAACGCCATTCTCATATGCCTCCTGCATGACCTCAAGACAGTGCTCCCTGGCATACTCCTTATCCTCGTATCCAATATCGATCTCCGTGATTCCGACCTTTATCATAATCATATCCCGCCTCCTGTGTATACACTCTGTATATCGTTCGAATTCTATATTAAGTATTTTACACAATATCGTGTGTTTTGCAAATGTTAACCTGTGTTCAAAATTTATGGTTGACATTCCTCCCATGTATATATATAATGTCAACCATAGCCCTTGTGTATAGGTTAACAAATCCAGGCAGTATTCGTCATCAGCCCGTCGAAACTACCTGGATTTGTTGTGAATAAGCTGTACACAGGCATTACAATCATTGGAGGATTATTACAAATGAAAAAAGCATTTACCACTGTAGAGCTGGTCATGATGGCCATGTTCACTGCAATTCTGTGTGCATCCGCTTACCTGAGCATTCCAACACCGCTCCCTAACGCAGCACACATCACATTACTCAACTTTATGATAATTCTGATAGCTCTCGTATTTGAGCTCAGAGACTCAACGATCATAATAGCACTTTGGATGATCATGGGTGCCATCGGCGTTCCTGTATTCATCGGCGGAGGCGCAGGCCTTGGATATCTGTTCGGAGTATTCGGTGGATACACCTTCTCATTCATCATTGCATCAATCGTAGTCGGTCTCATCAAAGGCAAAAAGTACAAGAGACTTAAGTATACCATCGTTGCGATCATAGGTGTCGTGATCATTGATATCGTGGGAATGATCTGGTGGAAGTTCAACGGTAACCTCACATGGAAGGTTGCATTCTTATCAGGTTTCGTGGCATTCATTCCACTCGACCTCGTTAAGGCTGTCATCGCCGCACAGCTCGTTCCACTGTTCAAGAGACTTCTCCCTGAGAAGGACGACAAAGAGGCCAATGAACAGGCAAAAGAAGCCTGATTAATGGAAATACACAAACTTAAGTGCAATTATAGCTGTCGGCTATGATTGCACTTTTTTGTTACTATCTCGTTTAGTAAACATATTTACTAAAATTAAAAGGGTCACAAACCCGTATGTTATCATTTTTGCGGGTGATCGAATGCAGTATATGGAATTTAGCAAGGATAAAAAGTATATAGAAAGAATCCGTGGACTGCGGGAAGATCATGACTTTACACAACAATATGTTGCCCGCTATCTGAACACCTCACAGACCATGTACGCACGTTATGAAAGGGGCGCAAGCGCGCTGCCAATCCATCACCTTATATATCTCACCGAGTTATATAACGTGTCATCCGATTACATTCTTGGAATCACCAACAACCCTGTTCCATACAAAGAATATTACAGAGAAGCCGCTGTCACCGACCAGGATCCCAGATCACCGGGAAAATACAATATACACTGGAAGGGCAACAGCTAATTCTTTCCCGCACATTTGACCACTATCAACCTGTCACCGGCTTTCACGTCATCCCCCTCAAGTCTGTTGAGCTTTCTTATGGAATCAAGACTGGAATAATACTGTTTTGCGATCGACCATATGCTGTCACCGTCACGCACAACATAGCCCACTATACCTGGCGCCACCGCTTTCTTCTTCATATCGACCGGAGCCACCGTCATGTCATCGATAAGCTCTATCTCTTTCCGGGTAAATATGGTCATTCCCATATCCACTATGGCTTTTATCTCCACCTCATCATTGCCCGGCAGCGCCGCCGTGATCTGATTGAGTGCAGGGGTAATCCTGATGGAATCCTGAGTTCTGAGCGGAACAGTCTCCACCCTGTATGAAAATGGAGCTACCACCTCCATCTGACACAGAGGTCTGCTGTCATCCGATGACACATAAAGAACTGCCGCCTTCACAGCACCCTCGACGACCACGGCGTCATCCGCCGGCCTGACATCGTCTATATCCACACTGCCCGTCACATTTACGATCTGGAGAATGGACGGCTGGCTGCTCTTGAGCCTCTCCTTCTTCACGACCCTCGTCTTTGCATTGTTTCTCATGAGAAGGTTCTCGTAGCTGAATCTGCTCCTGACGGGATCGACCTGCGCAGAATATGAGAACATATCCTTGAGAAGGTCTGCCTCCACGTCCTCGTACACCTTGATGTCCACATTGAGGCTGCTCTCCACCTGGAGTATCCTGTCCTCACCGCCGTCATTTGCACGCACGGACACCGAACCGCGGGATGCGGTTATCATATCGTCCAGTATCATATCCTCGTCTATTCCATCGCAGTTCACAGTGTCCTGGAACTCCCTCGTGGCGCTGACATACTGCACCGGAGCCACCTCGTCATCAGGCTTGTATATGACAAATATGTCCATCTTGCCGCTTATATGTACCCCCACGTCCGTGGCACGGCTCTCTATCTCCGAGAAGTTCACCTGATCCCACAGCACACGTCCGATATTCGGCTTATTTGCCGGGATCTCTATGTCCTCCTTTATCTTCATTATGTCTCTGGAAGACGCCGCAAGATTTGTAAAGCTTACCTTCTCCGTCATGCACTCTATACCAGAGCCGTTTGCTATGCCCACGGCGCCCTCTGCGGTGATCTGCTGGCACGCCCAGAGCTTCACGCCCACAAGCCCTCTCACCTCGTATTTTCTGGAATTTATCACGGTCACGTACAGATCCTCCAGCACACCCTGTACGGAAACCTTATCTCCCAGCGACAGTTCATCCGCATTTATCGTCTCCTCAAATGGCAGTTCTCCGTCATGGCTCTCAAATGAATCCCCCTCCCGGTCAGTCTGGTATAGGATGGCGTAGCTCACAGTTCCTGTGATGCGCGCCTTGCCCTCCATGACGTCTATGTTTTCTATCGTCACCTGTCCTTTGCTGGCTATCTGTCTGTCTATATCCCCCTTCACATCAGGGACATTGAAATCATCATCCACGGTAAACTCAACATATTTTGCCGCCTTAAGATTCGTCGTTGTGATCCTGTTCTTAGTAAGCTCCATATTTTCCCCACCTTATTTTTTATGATATACCGTTCTACTTGAATACAACCGGAAGATCCATCTTCACTATCCTGACCACCATATAAGGAAATGATACATTGTCCCCCTTCACGCCATCCGTCGGAGTCGCCACCTGCCTTAAAACTCCCTTGATGTAAATGGCATTGTCGTCCTTGTACATCTCCTCCAGAGTCACCCCAACGTCATCCCTCTCCTGCATGCCCGCAGCGATGACTATATATGTATATGTGCTGTTTGAATATACGAGATTAAATGGGTTTTCCTTCTTTTTGTCTATGATGGTAACCAGTTCATCCGGCAGCATGGTCTCATCGCACACGTCATAGAGCAGCGGCTCACCACTGTCCGACACCTCAAACCTTGCACATCCAACGCAGAATATCATGAGCTCCAGTGCAACCACCAGCAGGAAGGTAAGTCTGCCCCACATTCTCCCTCTTAGAAACTCTTTTTCATTTTCCACATGTATCACCTCCGCCATTTGCTTTTTAAGGTGTCTGGCTGTCATTTTAAGCCACTTAACACACTTTGGTATAGTATATGTACCCCATTTGCTCTTTATGTCTGTAAACGCAAAAAAGAGGCGGGATATCCTGTTTGATATCCCGCCTCCGTATCAGAAGCTCGTCCTTCTGTATATTATTCTGTCATTCTACTCTGCGTCTACAGGTGCGCTCTTCTCAGCCTCGATCTCGGCCTCAGCCTCTGGTGTGACCTCGATTCCAAGCTCAGCGAGCTGCTTGTCGTCTACATAGTCAGGCGCATTTGTCATGAGACATGATGCATCCTTTACCTTAGGGAATGCGATTACGTCACGGATAGAATCCTGCTTTGCCATGAGCATGACCAGACGGTCAAGACCATAGGCAAGTCCTGCGTGAGGTGGTACTCCGTACTTGAACGCATCCAGAAGGAATCCGAATCTCTCGTGAGCCTCGGCCTTTGTAAAGCCAAGGCACTCGAACATCTTCTCCTGAATGTCATCCTGATGGATTCTGACTGAACCTCCACCGATCTCATTTCCGTTTAATACTATATCATAAGCCTTTGCACGAACCCTGCCCGGATCAGAATCGATGTACTGAAGATCCTCCTCCATAGGCATGGTAAATGGATGGTGCATAGCTGTGAATCTGTTCTCCTCGTCTGACCACTCAAGAAGTGGGAACTCTATGATCCACACGAATCTGTATACATTCTTGTCCACAAGTCCCATGAGCTCTGCCAGATGGCATCTCAGTGCGCCGAGGACTGTCCATACGATCTTTGTCTTGTCCGCTGCGAACAGAAGCAGGTCGCCAGGCTTTCCATCCATGGCTGCCACAAGGGCGTTCATCTGCTCCTCTGTCATGAACTTGGCAAATGATGACTTGTAGCTTCCATCCTCGTTGATAACTATATATGCAAGTCCCTTTGCGCCGTATGTCTTTGCATACTCGATAAGGGCATCTATCTTCTTTCTAGGCATGCTTCCCTGTCCCTCGGCATTGATACCGCGGACTGTTCCGCCATTTGCAAGGGCACCTGTGAATACTCCGAACTCACAGTCCTTGACAACATCGCTGACATCCTTGAGCTCGAGTCCAAATCTGAGGTCAGGCTTATCTGAACCAAATCTGTCCATTGCCTCCTGCCATGTCATTCTCTGAATTGGAAGCTGGATGTCGAGATCAAGTATCTCCTTGAAGAGCTTTGCAAGAAGACGCTCATTTACATCGATTACATCGTCAACGTCAACAAATGAGAGCTCCATATCCATCTGGGTGAACTCCGGCTGTCTGTCTGCACGGAGATCCTCGTCACGGAAGCATCTTGCGATCTGGAAATATCTGTCGTAACCAGAGCACATAAGAAGCTGCTTGAAGAGCTGTGGTGACTGTGGCAGAGCGTAGAATGTACCAGGGTGTACACGGCTTGGCACAAGGTAATCTCTTGCTCCCTCTGGTGTTGACTTGGTCAGCATAGGTGTCTCTATCTCAAGGAATCCCTCATCTGCCATGAACTGTCTGGCGATGGTGGCTACCTTACTCTTCATGATAAGATTTCTCTGGAGGTCAGGACGTCTGAGGTCGAGATATCTGTACTTGAGCCTTATCTCCTCCTTGGTCTTGCTGTTCTCCTCTATAGGGAATGGAGGTGTCTCTGCCTCTGACAGTATACGGAGGCTGCTTGCAACGACCTCGATGTCTCCTGTTGCAAGGTTCTCATTCACTGCACCCGCACGCTTGCACACTGTTCCCTCGATGGCTGCAACGAACTCTGAACGGAGCTTTCCTGCCTTCTCGAAGCACTCTGCGCCACACTGTGACTCCTCAAATATAACCTGTAATATTCCACTTCTATCTCGAAGATCTACAAAGATTATTCCACCTTTATTTCTGCTCTTCTGAACCCAGCCCATCACGGTGACTTTCTCACCTATGTTGGCACTGCTAACCTCTGTACATCTGTGGCTTCTCTTAAGCCCCTGCATAGATTCTGCCATCTTACGCTATCCTCCTAAAATTAAAAACTTTCCTTATGTCACTATACACTTTTTTCATTTTTCGTCAAGACCTGGAATATCGCCGTGAAGCACCTGATCCACCCTGCTCATGATGTCTGTGGTGTTGATCAGCCGCTGGAACGCCAGGAACGCCCTCATGTCGAAGTGTCTCACCTCATCTATCACCATTCCAAATGCCGTATCCGCGTCAAATGCCTTCCTGTATGGTCTGTCGCTGACCAGTGCACTGAACACATCGCACACTCTGATAAGTCTTGCGCCGAGTGGTATCTCCTCGCCCCGCATCCTGTACGGATATCCCGAGCCGTCATAGTTCTCATGGTGATAGTGCACCATATCCACTATGTCCTGATCGTAGCCCTCACGCTTAAGTATCTCCGCGCCAAGCTTGGCATGCAGCCTGACGTATCTCATCTCCTCGATCTTCATCGCACCCTGCCGCCGTCCATATATGTAAGGACTCACCTGCAGCTTGCCCACATCGTGCAGCATTCCCGCCACGGCAACCTTGTGTATGAATTCCTCATCACAGCCCAGCTCCCTCGCCAGCTCAGATGCCAGTACACTCACACACATTCCATGGCGCACCGCATCATTCATATCAACTGAATAGCATTCTTCTGCATCCTTCTCCAATGCTAATCCCATATAAATCCCGCTTTCTTACGCTCGATCATCTCATCTATTCGAGCTATATAATCGTCTACACTCTTACAATTCTCTATTCTGTCTATACGTGTCCCCTCTGTCACTCCGTCATGTCCTGGTCTCACCACAAGCTTCGATGAACTTCCGGCACCGAGACCGATGATGTCAGTCCTCTCCTCCATGATGAGTATATTGTACAGGCACTCAAGCCCCGGCTTCGAGTAACCCACGTTCTCCAGATTGCCGGTCATGTTCTTCTGTCTGTACAGATAGTATGGATCAAGCCCCATCTCAGCCGCCGCCCTCGTAACAGCACCGAGCTGGCTGTCTATATCTGACTTCAGGGTGTCACGGTATTTGTCCATCTCTATGTTCAGATTCGCCGCCCTCTTGATGGCAAGGGTGTGAACCGTCAGACTTTCAGGGGAAAGCTCCTTCACCTGTCTCAGCGTGTTCTCCACACTGTCCGTGTCCTCTCCCGGAAGTCCCACTATCAGATCCATGTTGATGTTGTCAAAGCCCGCTCTCCGGGCATTCTCCATGGCTATGACCGTCTGCTCCGGCGTATGTGCCCTGCCTATGGTCCTTAATGTCTCCTCGTTCATGGTCTGTGGATTTATGCTTATACGCGTCACTCCGTGGCGCTTCATGACCTCAAGCTTGTCAAATGTGGTACTGTCCGGTCTGCCCGCTTCTATGGTGAACTCCCTCACCTGTGACAGGTCAAATGACTTCTCTATCATGCTGCAGAGTCTGTCCATATGCTCCGCAGATATGGATGACGGCGTTCCGCCTCCCACATATATTGATATGAGCCGTTTTCCGGAATATGCCTCCGCAACGTATGCCATCTCTTTCTCGACTGCGTCCAGATATGCATCCACCTTATTCTTATATACCGCGATCGGATATGAGGTAAATGAACAGTACAAACATCTTGTCGGACAGAACGGTATGCCTATATACAGACAGTATTCGTCCTCCTCCGCCACAGAGTCTATGATTTTCTTCTCCCTGTCAGCCACCGCCACTGCCAGCTCGGCTTTCTCACGGGAGGTTCCATATATCTCCTGGTAGTTTCCTATTATATCCTCTGAGGTCATCCCGGCTTCCATATAAGACACAGCTATCTTCGTAGGTCTGATACCCGTCAGGGAGCCCCACGGAAGTCTGCGGTCTGTATACTCCGAAAGCATGTTGTATATCGCCAGCTTTAACGGATTCCTCACGGCACTCTTATCCCGGCAGTCGCCATCCACAGGGATCTGTGTGCTGCATGCCAAAGTCCGCTCTCCTCCGTCTACTACAGAATACAGCTCTATATTTATTCTATTGTCATCTATATCCGCCACAAGCTCCTTGTCTATCTCCGCCTTAAGCTCCGGCTTTTTGTCAAATATCTCCGGAACCACTATTCTTTCACCGCCGTAGAAGGCCTGGAGACTCACCCGGAGATCATTGTTGTAATCTTCTATATTCTGTATCAGTAATATCATATTTCCACCATGATCCGCCCATCAGAAGAACGGATTCATCTTCTTCTCTTTTCTTATAAGTGTTGTCTCCCCGTGTCCAGGGTACACCACGGTATCATCAGGAAGCACAAACAGCTTCTCTCTTATGTTCTCGAGCAGCGCATGCTCATCACCTGTAGGGAAATCCGATCTTCCCACACTGTATTTGAACAGCGTATCCCCTGAGAACAGTATATTCTCTGACTCGAAGTAATAGCACATTCCGCCTCTGGTATGTCCCGACACACTGATGCAGCTCATC
>NZ_JBEHVV010000028.1:8502-33257 GCF_040227395.1 Coprococcus sp. RTP21428st1_C9_RTP21428_210409 | reverse complement strand
GTAACGAACATGGGAATTATGAAGAATATCGCACAGTCAGAGGTACTTAAGCTCAAGGATCAGGTGGCATATCAGGAGGGACAGGTCGTAAGTAAGACACTTGCTCAGAATGTATGTATGAGTATAACCTTATTTGCATTTGCCAAGGATGAGGAGATCAGCACACACGAGTCTGACGGAGATGCATTTGTGACGTGCCTTGACGGTGTGGGCGAGGTGACAATAGACGGTGTCAAGTATGAACTCCACGAGGGCGAGTCAATAGTAATGCCTGCAAAGCATCCACATGCCGTATACGGCAAGGAGCAGTTCAAGATGCTTCTGGTGGTTGTGTTCCAGTTGTAATTGAATCACGGAGAAAACCAATGAAAAAAGCAATTGTGGTATTGATCGTAATGGTGTGCCTGACAGCAGGAATATGGGGAATCTTCATGCTGAGAGGCAGTGCGGGGAAAGCCGGGGGCCACGTAGAAAATGACAATGGAAATCCAGGCGTAGCTGCTGATGTCACGGAGAGCGGAACTACGACAGAAGAGCAGACCGCGGATAGCCAGGAAACGACGGAGGTGACCGAGGAGGAGAAGCCGAGTCTGGTGGATGAGACACTTGCTGGGATGACGCTTCATGAAAAGGTCTGTCAGATGATGTTTGTGACTCCGGAGGAGCTCACGGGAGAGGACGGCGTGACTGTGGCAGGGGATGCGACCAGACAGGCTCTGGAGAATTATCCTGTTGGCGGTATCGTGTACTTTGCGAAGAACCTTGAGAGTCAGGATCAGGTGAAGGAGATGATCGACAACTCCCAGAAGTACAGCAGTATAGGATTATTTGTGGCGACCGACGAGGAGGGCGGCGTAGTAAACCGCCTGATGGATACTGTCGGAACCACATATATAGGCTCCATGTACTATTACAAGGACGACGGAGACGAAACGGCATATGAGAACGCATACACCATAGCAAATGATATGTCGGCGCTTGGCTTTAATCTCGACTTTGCGCCGGTGGCGGACGTATGGTCGAACCCAGACAATACGGTTATCGGCGAGCGCGCATACAGTGATGACTACGCCCAGGCGGCAGAGCTCGTTGGAAATGCGGTGAAGGGCTTCAACGACGGAGGAGTCATGTGCACCCTGAAGCATTTCCCGGGGCATGGAGACACGGCGGAGGACTCACATTATAGCAGTGCCTATGTGCATAGAACAAAGGAAGAGATTATGGCGGATGAGATGCAGCCGTTCAGGTCGGGTATAGAGGCGGGGGCAGAATTTGTCATGGTCGGACATCTGATCGTCCCGGATATAGACGAGGTTCCAGCCACTCTCTCATACAAGATAGCGACCGGTATTCTCAGGGATGAACTGAAGTTTGAAGGAGTTGCCATAACCGATTCATTTGAGATGGAATCCATAGCGGACAATTACAGTGTGGATGATGCGGTAGTGATGTCGGTAAAAGCTGGAATGGATATGATACTGCAGCCGAAGGATATGGTGTCGGCGGTGAATTCCATAGAACAGGCAGTGGCGGACGGCGAGCTGTCAGAGGACAGGATAGACGAGAGCGTCCGAAGGATACTCACCCTGAAGGAGAGCCGCGGACTGCTCAAATAGCAAACTATGTAGTAATCAAAACTATTTAACCTTGTTATATATATTACATTGTGGTAAAATTATTTTTATCTGGGGTGCAAAAATGCACTGTCAGCAGATAGAATGAAAAATACGAGGTATGAGATGAAAAGAGTAGTTGTAACAGGCATGGGTGCTGTGACACCTATAGGAAACAGTGTAGAAGAATTCTGGGATAATATAAAGAAGAATACAGTTGGTATCGGAGAGATCACAAAGTTTGATGTCAGCGATTACAAGTGCAAGCTTGCTGCTGAGGTGAAGAACTTTGATCCAAAGCAGTATATGGATCCAAAGGCGGCAAGACGTATGGAGCCATTTTGTCAGTATGCCATAGCAGCTACAGGCGAGGCGATCAAGGATGCAGGTCTTGACCTTGAGAAGGAAGACAGAACAAGGATCGGAACATGTATAGGAAACGGACTTGGCGGTGTGGCAACCATAGAGAAGGAGCACAAGAAGGTTGTAGAGGGCAAAGCGAACAGAGTCAGTGTAATGATGGTTCCTATGATGATATCCAACATGGCTGCGGGCAATGTTGCAATACAGTTTGGCCTTGAGGGCAAATGTACTGACATAGTTACAGCCTGTGCCACAGGAACAAACTCTATAGGAGAGGCTTACAGATATATACAGGCAGGAGAGGCCGATGTCATGGTTGCAGGTGGTGCAGAGTCACCTATCTGCGAGACAAATGTATCAGGATTTATCTCAATGACAGCGCTTTCAAGTGCAGAGGATCCTATGAGAGCGTCCATACCATTTGACAAGGACAGATGTGGATTTGTAATAGCAGAGGGCGCAGGAGTTGTTGTACTTGAGTCACTTGAGCATGCTCAGGCGAGAGGTGCTCAGATCCTGGCTGAGGTAGTCGGATATGGTTCAACCTGTGATGCATATCACATCACATCCCCTAAGGAGGATGGAAGTGGTGCAGGACGTGCCATGAAGCTTGCCATGGAGGAGGCCGGAATCACACCTGCTGACGTTGACTACATCAACGCACATGGAACAAGTACCCATCACAATGACCTCTTTGAGACAAGAGCCATCAAGTATGCTATGGGCGATGACGCATACAACGTGAACATCAATTCCACAAAGTCCATGATAGGACATCTGTTTGGAGCTGCCGGAGCAGTTGAGTTCATAACATGTGTGAAGTCCATAGAGGATTCATACATCCATCCAACAGTTGGTCTCCGCGAGACAGAGGGTGAGATGGATCTCAACTACACCATGGGCGAGGGTGTACACAAGGATATTACATATGCGCTCAGCAACTCACTGGGATTTGGCGGACACAACGCAAGTATACTTGTGAAGAAGTTCGAGGCATAATACAGGCAGGATTACTGATAATTACATATAACAGGAAAACATCACTTCAGACACAGGGGTGATGTTTTTTTGTGCGCTGTCCCAGGTTAATAAAATAAATATTTGGGGGACATAAACTAATAAAACCACAAAACAACACAAAAAAACATGAAAAACAAATGAAAACCAGAAAAACCCACAAAATGTGTTGACAATCCCACATGGCGTGGCTATGATACAAAGCAAAACAGAAGCGCGTATCTGATTTTAGAGTGCAAAGGGGCACGGAGATAGAACTGTAAAGTTTCATCTCTGTGCCCCTTTTGTTTTAACAGGGAAATCTTTTGGAGGTGGAATATGGCTACTAAATCAAGCATTATGGACACTAACAGCTACAGTGATGACTACAGTTCACTGCTCAGTAACACGACAAGGGATATGATAAACCGCCGTGAGAAATGGATGGGTGGCGCATACAGACTTTTCTATAGAAAGCCGGTCAACCTTGTGAGAGGACAGGGACAGTACCTCTGGGATGCAGAGGGGAATAAATATCTGGACATGTACAACAATGTGGCAGGAATCGGTCATTGCCATCCTGCTGTGGTCGAGGCAGTTACAGAGCAGATGAAGCTTTTAAATACCCACACACGTTATCTGCATGAGAGGATCATTGATTACAGTGAGGATCTGCTGAAGATGATGCCGGACGAGATAGACAAGATAATGTTCATGTGTACCGGTTCTGAGGCAAATGACCTGGCACTCCGAGTGGCACAGGAATACACGGGCGGCACCGGAATCATAGTTTCAAGGGAGGCGTACCACGGAACAAGTGCTCTGACATCTGGATGTTCACCAGCCCTTGGAAGTGAGCAGCCACTGCTTCCGAATGTAAGACTCATTGAGACACCTGACTATTACAGACATGGCGGTACACCTGAGGAGTTCACCGCATGGTACTCAGGAGAGATGCAGAAGAAGATCGATGAGCTGGAGGCAGCAGGATATAAGTTCTCATGTTTCCTTGCAGATTCTATATTCTCATCAGATGGAGTACATCCGAATCCGGTCGGTTTCCTGAAGGCGGCCATCGATGTGGTACATAAGAATGGCGGTGTATTCATAGCTGATGAGGTGCAGCCGGGATTTGCAAGAACGGGAGATGCGTTCTGGGGATTCGCCAGACATGGGATCATACCTGACATGGTGACAACAGGAAAGCCTATGGGTAACGGAATCCCGATATCAGGACTTGCCGCCAAGCATGAGGTACTCGCCGCATTCAGCGACAAACTTCCATATTTCAATACATTTGGAGGAAATCCAGTGGCTATCGCAGCCGCACAGGCTGTGCTTAATGTCATAAAAGAAGAAAAGCTGCAGGAGCATTGCAAGGTGGTCGGTGCAAAGCTTCTGAATGCATTGCAGGAGGTAAAGGACAGACATCCTGATTCTGTGGGAGACGTCAGAGGCGCAGGCCTGTTCATTGGATTTGAGCTTGCGAAGAATGACGGCAAGAAGACTCCGGATCAGCAGAAGGCACTGGATGCCATCGAACTTCTGCGAGACAACAATGTACTGACTTCTGTTGCAGGTCCTTATGGAAATGTCTTAAAGCTTCGTCCGCCTATGGCATTCCAGGAGTGCGATATCGACTGGATAGCATCAACCCTCGATAAATGTCTGCATCAGCTTGAGTCATAGATAACACACGAAAAGGAGGAAGAATTATGAAAAAGAAGATTTGCTCAATACTTTTGGCAGCCGCACTGGCACTTACGGTGACTGCATGTGGAAGCTCTGGAGGAAGTACAGATGGGAGCACACAGGCAGTGACAACAAGCTCTGAGTCCAAGACGGACAAGGACACACTGGTTATTCTGGGCGCTGAGAACTGGCAGGCTTCACTCAGCCCGCTGAAGCACACATCAACAATGATGCTTCATGCAGAGGCAATAGCTCTGGAACATCTACTGGTCATGGATGAGAAGACACAGGAGCCACAGCCTAATCTTGCTACTGAGTGGTCATATGACGACAGTCAGACAGTCTTGACGGTCAAGCTTCGTGAGGGCGTAAAGTTCCACGACGGTTCAGACTTTACCGCAGAGGATGCCGCAGCATCATGTGAGGCATATTCAAGCTCACAGAACGTATCCGGTTCATGGTGGGCAGATGAGTTAAAGTGTAAGGTCATCGACGATTATACATTTACCATAACTCCGGCATCGGGAAAGCCTCTTGGCTCTCTGGTCAATATGCTTTGTTCAACTCCGATAATGTCCGCTGACGATCTTGCAGATCCTGAGAACACTCTGGATAAGAGATACAACGGAACCGGCCCATACAAGATGGTAAGCTTTGAGAACGATACAGCGACATATGAGCTGTTCGACGATTACTGGGGAACTCTTCCTAAGATAAAGAAGATCGAGTACAAGTACGTTGCGGATGCCACAACACGTCTGTCAGCATTGCAGTCAGGTGAGGCCGATGTCATCGAGCGTGTTGATTCCGATGCGGTGTCTGTGCTTGAGTCAGACAGCAATATCGTGGTTGACAAGTTCCTCACCACAGAGTGTAAGCACCTTATTCCAAAGTTCAAGATGCCGCCTATGAATGAGAAGCTTGTCAGAAAGGCGATAGCCTACGCGATTGATTATGACGGAATCGTAAATGATATATTTGGTGGTTATGCAGAGAAGGCAGACAGCTTTATTTCCTCAACTATCTGGGGATACAAGGCAGTTGGCGGAGTTGGTGAATATGATCCTGAAAAGGCTGCAGAATGTTTGAAGGAGGCAGGTTATGAGAATGGTGAGGGACTTCCAGAACTCAACATCTACACATCAGTAGGTTTTTACCCTAAGACAAAGGAATATTACGAGTACATTGCAGCTTGTTTACAGGCTGTCGGTATCAACTGTAAGGTGGTTCCTCTTGATACTTCATCATGGGGCGATGTGTTATATGAAGAAACTCCTTGCTACATGATCGACTGTGGATGGCAGCCATCAGGTATCGAGCCTGAGCTGAAGCTGAATTCATGGTATGCAGCAGGTCGAATCAGCCACTATGAGCCTACGGCAGAGCTTCAGGACATCATGGACAGATTCGCAACTGAGACAGACCCAGATAAGAGAAAGCAGATCCTTCAGGACGAGTACCTTCCGGCCCTGGCAGAGGAGATGCCTGATATCCCTATCATCAAGTCCATGACTATCTTTGGAGTAAGATCAAATGTCAAAGGTCTTGAGTACACAAGTGGTGCAGATTATATCTTCACAAATGTCACAAAAGAGTAAGCGCATAGCAATACATTAGATTCACAAAAAGGGGCTGCATGTGTAAGGATACAGCATGTGGCCCTTTTTAAGAAGGGAGGAAATCAAAGTGCTGGGAACCGTTTTAAAAAGACTTGCACAGGGCATTTTTGTTACCTTTTGCGTTATATTTATCAGCTTTGTAATACTTCGGATGATACCGGGAGATCCGGCGAAGGTCATGGCTCCGACAGCAACAGTAGAACAGCAGCAGGCGATCAGAGACAGTATGGGACTGGAAAAGTCCATCCCGGAGCAGTTTAAAATGTACATGGTGAATCTGTTCCACGGAGATCTTGGAGAGTCATATTTCAAGAGCGATACAGTCCTGAATGTTATGGAGCAGGCCACACCTTTATCATTGATACTGCTGATATCTTCAGTGGTCATATCGATCATATTATCCCTGATCCTGGGAACCATCGCAGGACTAAATGGAAATAAATGGGAGGATCGTTTCATCTCGAGTATTGCGGTACTGTTCCAGTCAATGCCTAACTACTGGGTATCCTCCGTGTTGATCATTATTTTCTCAGTCAGACTTGGACTGCTGCCGTCAATGGATTATTCGGGACCTGCATCCTGCGTGCTCCCGACAGTTGCACTGGCACTTCCGCTCACGGCGGTGCTCACCAAGGTGGTGCGTTCCTCACTGATCGACAGTTACAATCAGGAATTTGTCAAGGTTGCATATGCGAGAGGAATATCGACAGTGGCGATATATTTCAAATACGCACTCAGGAATTCACTTATCCCTGTACTGATATCCCTAGGAACACAGCTTGGCTTTCTGGTAGGAAGTATCGTTGTTGTCGAGTATGTATTTAACTTCCCGGGAATCGGATACACGGTGTTAAATGCGATCCTTCGAAGAGATTACAACCTGGTTCAGGGAATTATCATTCTGTTTTCCGTATTCTTTATTGTTTTGAATATTGCCATTGATCTTGGAAGTATCCGTCTTGATCCACGAATGAGAAAAGCACAGGGAGGACTGTAATTATGAAGAAAAAAAGTAAATTTAGATCAGTCCTTCAGTGGATTGGTAAAAACAAATTATTTACACTTGGAATCATTATTGTAGGAATCTATCTCCTTGCCGGAATCTTTGCGCCGCTCATCGCGCCGTCGGACCCGGGCAAGGCAAATCCATCCATCAGATTATTGAAACCATTTCAGGATCCGGCACACTGGCTGGGAACTGATGCCATAGGACGTGATCTGTTCTCGAGACTTTTGTATGGAATCCGTACCTCAGTCATAATTGGTTTCTGCAGCGTTCTGCTGGCCGCCCTCATAGGACTGATAGTCGGAATCATATCCGGTCTCACAAGTCCGGGACCTCTGGATTCAGTGCTGATGAGAATCACCGATGTACAGATGGGATTCCCATTTATCGTACTTGCCATGATCGCACTCACACTGTTCGCACCGAATGAGGTGTCGGTAACCATAGTGCTGAGTCTGGCACTGTGGCCGGCCTATGCGAGAACGGTGCGGTCAAATGTAATACCCCAGAAGAGCACAGATTATATCGCAGCGGCAAAGCTCATGGGGGCGAGCTCATGGAGGATATCCACGAAGTATATCGGCAAGAATCTGATCCCTGCCATGCTTCCTCTCATACCGCTTGATATCGCCGGAATGATCATCAACGAGAGCTTGCTCAGCTACATGTCACTCGGTATAAATCCGCCAAAGATATCCCTTGGAAACATAATGTCCGATGCCCGTGGCTATATTGCATCTGATGCATGGTATATCATGATCCCCGGCATCATTCTTATCATCATGGTTCTCGGACTGAATTTTATCGGTGACAATCTTCAGGTTCATTTCGATCCAAAGCTTCGCAAATAGGAGGATAACAGTATGGATAATAATACAGAAAAAGATACAGATGTGATCCTTGAGGTAAAGGATTTAAAGACCTATTTCAAGACCGGTCCGCACAAAGTCGTGAAAGCAGTTGAGGGAGTCAACTTCTCACTGCGGAAGGGCAAGGTGCTTGGAATAATAGGAGAGAGTGGTTCCGGCAAGAGCGTGACGGCGAGATCGATACTGAGGATCGTGGAATCTCCGGGTTACATAGCAGGCGGCGAGATCAGGTTCAAAGGTCAGGATATACTGAAGCTCCCGGAGAAGGAGATGAAGAGCATCCGTGGAAATGAGATCTCCATGATATTCCAGGATCCTACTACATCGTTCAATCCCTACATGACAATTGGAGCACAGCTTGCCGAGGCCTATAACGCACATACCCCATCGGGTTCAGAAAAGGCAAAACAGGAGATAATGAGAGTTCTCAAGCTTGTCGGAATAACCAACGGCGAGGAGGTCATAAAGAAATACCCGTGTGAGTTCTCAGCGGGTTTCAGACAGAGGATATTCATAGCGATGTCAATGATATTGTACCCAGATCTGCTCATAGCGGACGAGCCTACAACAAGTCTTGGAATCACCATTCAGGCGGAGATCATCGAAGCCCTCAGTGAGGTGCAGAAGCAGACCGGCATCTCCATCATGATAATCACCCACGACTTTGGCGTGGTGTCCCAGTTCTCAGACGACATATTTGTCATGTATGCGGGAAGATGCGTGGAGTCGGCATCCAAGAAGGATCTGCTCAGAAATCCAAAGCATCCTTATACGGTTGGACTTATCCGTTCTGTTCCGCTTCTCGAGGCTCGTAAGACGAAGAGACTGAAATCCATTCCGGGATTCCCGCCGGATATGTCAAATGTCCCGGAGGGATGTCCATTTGCTTCCCGTTGTGAATATGCGAAAGATATATGTCATAAAGAGGTGCCGGCACTGAAACCGGTTGGAGAGGGACATATGTGTGCCTGCCATTTCCCACTGGATTATGACATTAACGAAGATACAGAATTGGGGTGATCATATGAAGGATATAGTATTATCTTGCGATAATCTGCTGAAGCAGTATCCGGTGAAAAAGGGAATGTTCAACAAGGTTGTCGGACAGAAGAACATAGTCGACCATGTCTCGCTGGAGCTGGAAAAGGGCAAGACACTTGCAATCGTCGGAGAGTCGGGCTGTGGCAAGACGGTGCTGACGAGAGTCCTGCTGGGAATTGAGGACAAGACGGACGGAAGTATCGTATTTGAAGGAAAATCCTTGGACGATATGACGCCCCAGGAAAAGAGCGATATGAAGGCAAAGATACAGATGATCTTTCAGGACACTCTGGGATCGCTGCATCCGAGAATGAGTATCCGTGAATCACTTGAGGAGCCATTGATCCTGAATGGAGTGAAGGACAAGGAGGAGAGGGAGAAGATCATTCTGGACACACTTTCACAGGTCGGAATGGCACCGATGTTCCTTGACAGATACCCGCATCAGTTATCCGGTGGACAGAGACAGAGGATAATCATAGCGCGGTGTCTGGTCGTCACACCGAAGATCATATTTGCCGATGAGCCTATATCGGCACTGGACGTGTCATTGCAGGCACAGGTCATAAATATGCTGATGGATCTGCAGGACAAATATAAGTTGTCCATGCTGCTGATCGCCCACGATCTGGCTGTGGTGAGACAGATCGCGGATCAGATAAAGATCATGTATTTCGGAGAGATAGTCGAGAGTGCACCGAGCAGCGAGATATACAAGAATGCGCAGCACCCATATACAAAGGTTCTGCTCAAGGCGGCTCCGAGTATAAGCAAGGGACTTGAGGATGCGGGCTTTGACATAGACCTTAAGCCAGGTGATATACCTGATCCGGCAAAGCCGATGCCGGGATGTCCGTTCTGTACACGCTGTATATATGCGGATGAACGTTGCATGAAGGAGCGCCCGGAGGAGACAGAGGTATCACCGGGACATACGGTTCGCTGTCACAAGGCAGGACAGATATAACAGAGATTAAGGAGGAATCGTGATGGAATATAGTGCAGTCAGTACGATATGGATTATGGTAGGAACGGTACTCATTTTCTTCATGCAGGCGGGCTTTGCGATGCTTGAGACCGGCATGACGAGGGTAAAAAATGCAGGAAATATCGCCATGAAGAATCTGGTTGACTATTGTATCGGTTCGGTGACGTTCTGGTTGATAGGATTCGGAATTATGTATGGCGGCGACGGAGCTGTACTGGGTAAGATCAAAGGTGTGGCAATGGAATCGGTATATGGAGGCGGCATGCTTCCTGACGGGATCCCATTCTGGGCATTCCTGATATTTCAGACAGTATTCGCTGCGACGGCGGCGACCATCGTGTCGGGTGCCATGGCGGCGAGAACTAAATTTGCAGCATATTGTATCTACAGTCTGATGATAAGTCTGGTGATCTATCCTATATCGGGACACTGGATATGGGGAGACGGTTGGCTGGCACAGCTCGGATTCCATGATCTTGCCGGATCCACAGTTGTACATATGGTGGGCGGTGCCGCTGCATTTGCAGGAGCGTGGATGCTCGGCCCGCGTATCGGAAAGTATTCAAGAAGCGGAAAGTCGAAGAAGATACCGGGACACAGCATGCCGCTGTCAGTGCTTGGAATATTTATCCTGTGGTTTGGCTGGTTCGGCTTCAACGGAAGCTCGGTTCTGCCACTGACAGGAGATACGGTGTCGCTAGTTGGCAAGGTGTTCTGTAACACCAATCTATCCGCTGCGGCTGGAGCAGTCACAGCGATGTGTATAAGCTGGGCGTGGAAGAAGAAGCCAGATATCGCCATGACACTCAACGGCGCTCTGGCAGGCCTGGTTTCTATCACTGCGGGAGCCGACGTTATAAGTACACCACTTGCGGTGTTGGTCGGAATCGTGGCCGGAGCGATAGTAGTTGGGGGAATGCATTTCATAGAGAACGTGGTAAAGATAGATGATCCTGTGGGAGCCATCGCGGCACACGGATTCGGTGGCCTGTGGGGAACTGTAGCGGTTGGATTGTTCTCAGACGGAACCGCCACAAAGACAAAGGGCCTGCTGCTCGGCGGTGGTGGCTACCAGTGCGGAATCCAGATCCTTGGCGGAATAGTTGTGTTCCTGTATGTATTTGCAGCTTCGGCACTACTGTTCAAGATCGTTCAGAAGACCATCGGCCTTCGTGTATCGGCTGAGGATGAGATGGATGGACTGGATATCAGTGAGCACGGATTTTCAAATACTTACACAGAGGTGCTGTCCTCAGACGGAATAAGCGCGCCTATGATGAATGTGCCTAAGATCGATGGCAAGGCATTTGACAGCCCAGAAAATGCGGAGAATCTTAACATATCCAAGGTGGTCATCATAGCGAGAAAGAACAAGCTTGACGCACTGCTTCACGCCATGAATGACATAAATGTAACTGGAGTTACGATCACGGATGTGACCGGATATGGTATACAGAAGGGAAATAATGACAAATATTACCGCAGCTCGGATGCGGATCTGAACCTGCTTCCTAAGGTGAAGGTCGAGGTCATAGTCAGCACTGTACCTGTGTCCAGGGTTGTGGAAACTGCGGAGAAGGTGCTGTACTCGGGCAACTATGGCGATGGCAAGATATTCGTATACGATGTGAAAAATGTTGTGAAGGTTAGAACCGGAGAGGTTGGAAGAGAAGCATTGATTGATGAGAGCAAGTAGGAGAGGAGGCTTTTTTATGCGCAAGACAACAATTGATGAGGCGATCACAAGGGTCGATGACTGGAAGGGCAAGGAGATCAGTTACAAGCCCGTTTCAGGAGGAATAACGAATCCGAATTTCAAAGTGGATGTGGAGGGAGAGCATTTCTTCCTCAAGATACCGGGAGCCGGCACGGATTACATAAACCGTGAAGTATGCCATGAGGCAAATGTGATCGCGGACGAGAGCAAGGCAGGCCCAAGAGTCTATTATTATTTCGAGGATACAGGTGTTGAGATATTCCAGTGGCTTGACGGCTACCGTCAGGTGACATTTGGCGATGTGTATGACAAAGATATATTCCAGTCGATATTCGAGAGGATCAGGGACTTCCACCATCTCGAGACAAAGCCGCTGAACCTGAAGCAGAGCATATTTGAACAGGCGTGGGATATGAACGCAAGGGCGAAGAATGGCGGCTATATATCACCGTTTAATGACAAGATGGAGTATCTGCTCTCTGCTATTGAGAAGGCGCTGGCGGGCAGTGAGGAGCTGTGTCCGTGCCACAATGATTTCTGGACAAACAACCTGATGTACAACGAGGAGACAAATGATCTGAAGATCATAGATTATGAGTATGCGTCCATGAATGATCCTTATGTGGATCTGGGTCTGATATCTGCTGTGAACTATTTCACCGAGGATATGGACGTGGAGATGATGAAGATATACGGCGGAGGCAAGGTTGATGAGAGAGCATTTGCTAGAATGAAGCTGAACAAGATAGCCTGCGATATCAAGTGGGCGTATTGGGCACTGTATCAGGCGGCCAGCTCCAACGTGGAGTTTGATTACATGAACTGGTATGGACAGAAGATGGCGAGACTGCAGCATTTCTGGCTCGATTCAAGGCTGGATTACTGGCTCGACGTTGCGAGGGAGAAGAGTACCCGTATCAGTTGATGATCAGCAGATCGTATTATGAAACCGGTTCAGGAAAGGGAGATGTATAGCATGAAGGATTATTATAAGAATATGGAAGATTCATGGGTAGAATTTGTCAGTAAGAATATACGTGCACAGGCATATTCCGGGGAAGAGAAAGCCACCTCGGAGGTGTTTATGCAGGCCATGGATGAGCTTGGTATTGAGCATTTCCGCGATGAGTGCGGCAACGTGGTCGGAGTCATCCGCGGAGAGGGTGACGGTCCAAACGTGCTTCTGACTGGACATATGGATGTTGTGCCTGAGGGAAGCATAGATGCATGGAGTCCGTATTTGCCATTTGAGCCGAAGGTGGAGGATGGAAAGTTATACGGCAGAGGTATAAGCGATATGCTTGCTGGCCTGACTTCGGAATTCTTTGCATTTATGGAGATCAAAAAGCTGGTGGATGCCGGGGCGAAGATATCGGGCAATCTTATATTTGCTGCAGTCGTCTATGAGGAGCCGGCGGAGAGTATCGGAACGATTTATCTTATGGAGCACACTCTTCCGGAGCACGGCCTTGATGTTGACCTGTGCTATCTGGGGGAGCCGTCAGACGGCAATCTTGCCATCGGACAGCGAGGCAAGATCGAGCTTGTCATAGAGGTGTACGGTAAGGTGGCGCACTCGTCCGCTCCGCAGGAGGGCATAAATGCTGTTGAGAAAGCGCTCCCTATAATGGATGCGATCATGCATAATTTTGGCAGTGAACCGCTCGTACATGAGATGGGTAAGACGTCCATGGTCATCACTGATGTGGTGGTAACACCGGGACAGAAGTATTCCTGTGTGCCGGACTATTGTGAGATCACAGTGGATCAGAGATATGTGCCACCTATGACCATAGAGGATACGGTGAGCAGGGTTCAGAAATTCCTGGATGAGCAGAAGAAAAAGGATCCTGAGCTCAGAGCTGTCGTTCATCCGAGAATGAATAAGAGGACGTGTTACACCGGTTATGAGGCGGAGGCGGCAAAGCAGCATCCGGCGTGGGTGACCGGCAAGGATAATGAGTATGTCGAGCTGACATACAGGACGCTTAAGGAGCTTGGTCAGGATGTTGAGAAGATATACTGGCAGTTTGGAACCGACGGAAGCGTTATATGCGGCAAATACAACATACCGACTATAGGATATTCGGGTGCGATGATGAGTCAGGCGCATCAGGCACAGGAGCACGTGGAGATCGACAGGATCCTCGACTGTATAGAGGGATATACTGCGGTTCTCTGCAGGCTGTATGGACTGGATATGCCGGAATAAAGGTTTACACGGCACCGCTTATTTTGATACAATCATGTTGCAGGTTAGAAAACATAGGGCTCAGTTTATAAGGAAGTAAGGGAGGGGACAGATGTTAGCAGATCAGCGTAAACAGATAATATTGGATCAGGTAAATCTTAATCATTCGGTTACTGTTGCCAGACTGGTTGAGCTGCTGGGCGTGTCGACCGAGACGGTGAGACGTGATCTTGAGGATCTTGAAAATAACAACATGCTCACGAGGGTACACGGCGGTGCGGTTTCTGTGAAGAAGAGATACCGGTTTGAGGATATGGATGTCAGGGGCACATCCAATATGGAACTCAAGGAGCAGATAGCCAGGAAAGCGCTTGAGTATGTGAAGGATGGAGACACCATAGCGATAGATTCAGGCAGCACGGCGTCGTTGTTCGCCATGGCATTGAAGGCGCACAATTTTGACTCACTATCCGTCATAACCTATTCCTCGGAGGTGTTCTCCATATTATCGGAATGTGGAAATTACAGGATAACCCTGCTGGGCGGTGAATATCTCCCGAAGGAGAAGTTGTTTTATGGCTTCCTGACACATGAGGCGATGCAGAAACTTTATTTTTCAAAGGCATTTGTAGTACCTTCGGCACTTTCGGTCGAGGATGGCGCACATGATTTTATAAGGGAGACCTATGAGAATCAGTGCATGCTGATAGGCCATGCTAGCGAGGTATTTCTGCTGGCGGACAGCACGAAATTCGAGACAAAGGGAGATTTCAAGCTCAGTGATCTCCAGCCGGAATTCACCATCATAACCGACGATAAGCTTCCGGAGTCCGTATACAATATGTATAGAGATCACAAGCTGAACGTGGTAAGTTGATGACAGTCAAAAAAGTGTCTGTTTGCCTCTCTTTGGGTGTACAGAAGATCGATAAAATAGTATAATAAATGTGCTATATAAAAGATTGGACGGACAACTAAAGGAGGGTTATGGTTATGTACGAGAACAAGGATATGCTCAGTTGGCTTGGCTATTTTGCAGACATGATGAAGGTCAGTCCTGAGAAGATAAAGATGCTGAATATATGCGGAAAGCAGAAGAACGTTGTTCCGACTATAGACACACACAAGAGAGTTCTTATATTTGCAGATCAGAGTCATGAGGATCTGTTGTACACGCTTTGGGAGAAGGGCTTTGGCGAGTATGACATGTGGTATGCAGAGGGTGTGGAGCCCGGCGGCGAGGTTCATCATGACAAGCTGGAGAAGGTGCTGAACAGGAAGATAACAGGGCCAACAGTTATATTCATCATGAATGAGAAGACAAGGGAATCCGTCAGATACGGAATTGCAAATGATTTCTTCTCGGCTGGAACAGTACACTATGTCGGCAAGGAGATAAGAGCAGTCATCATGAGTCTGCTGGATGTGGATACGCATGACACCATCTTGGCACTCCAGGCCGAGAGTATAGTCATTGAGGCTGCGATCGTGGCAAGCGAGGGCAACATTATAGCCGTTGAGCCGGACGAGGGTTCGAGAAGATCCATGGAGGAGAATGTTGACAAGTTCGGAGTACATAATGTACAGATAATCCCAGACATGAGCGAGGAGACTCTGGCAGCCATACCTGTTCCGAGACTGGCATTCATAGTTGCAAATCATTATCTGGAGTCAGATATGGAGAGACTGCTCAAGATCAATCCGAATATGCAGTTTGTCATATACACACTTGATCTTGGAATACTTGCACAGGCAAAGCTCATATTTGACAAGCTCGGAATAAAGAATATGGAGGCTATTCAGATATCTGTATCCAAAACCAACAAGGACAACATGTTCGTTACCCAGCCGTCACCATGGCTTATCACCGGTGGAGCAGAGTAATCGACATCATAATATTTATATATAAGAAAAACCGCCTTTATGTAATAGGCGGTTTTCTTGTGTCCTCCAGACGGACGATTCCGAGAATCGTTCCCAGACAAATGATATCACTTGTGAGATACAGGGATCTATCACATCTGCTGACAGCTTCAAGGTATGGTGAGCCATCCTTTTCTGTATATTTTCTGATCATCTCGACTCCATTCTCGTTCAGGAATAACGCAATATCTCCGAAATGAGGAAAGTTTTGTTCCACGGCTATAATATCATCCTTAATATAGATAGGATGGAGCATATTGGTCGTGAGCCTCAGACAATAATCTGCATTTGGAAAATAATCGGCGGGTATCTCTATAAATTCTGTCGCGTGTGTTGAGTAGTCTGAATTGGAAGCAAGCGTGTGAGTTGAGGAAATACACGGAATCCTGCGCGTTTTGGCGCGGTACGCATCCGCTGAAGGAAGCTTCTTCTGCATGTGATCTTCAGAGTCCGCCATTAGCATGACCATCCGCTTGCCGTGGATGTTGAGTGTTCTGTATTTTTGCAGGAGATACAATTCCTCGTCCGTAAGGCTGCGCCTATGGAGAAATCCATCCATGGTACATCCAAGTGCGTCTGCGATGGATATCATAAGCTGTATTCCCGGGCTCTTGGTCTTGCCGCTCCTGATGGCTTTTATCGTATCCTCAGAGACATCTGTCAACTCAGCTAACTGACTGATCGTAACCCCGCGTTCAGCCATGACTTCCCTGAGTCTTTTCCCTATATCGTATTGTTGCTGCATGTAATTCACCTCAGTAACATTATATAATAGAAGAAACAGGCTTGTCCAGTTGAAAAGTGTAAGAATATACACTTTTGCGATTTGTGTATGCGCAGGAAAGTGTATGAACTGCTCTTTAATATGAAATTAAATATGATATAATGAATTTATCTGTTACATCGAGAGATGACAAGGGGGTCATTTTCTACAATAGTCTGTCACAATGGGGGTGACGGATTACGGCAGAGGGAACAAGGCTATCACGTGTCGAGCGTTAGGGCGTCGATCACGAGATAGCCTTTTTTCGTGGGGGCGAAGGACGGACGGCTGGGTATTCTTCCGCGGGGCGGGTATATCATCTGCTATATATGTGGTATCACGCTCTACTTCCTTCGCTTCGGCTTAGCTTCTATATGCACTCGTTTCCGGCCGCGATAAGGGCGATGCGGCTTCCAACTCGGCAAGAAGCACCGAAGCTCAGTCGTATTCGCTACCGATACCACATATATAGCAGATGATATACAGCCGCGGAAGAATACCCAGCCTGTTTCTGGCGGAAGGGTGATGGGAGTGGCGAATTTTACTTTGATGATTTGGAAGAAAAGCTAATTATAAACGAAATGTTAAAATTATAAAAAAAGTATAAACTGGTGATACACTAGGTTTTATGCGGGCTTCTTGGGAAAACTGTGACAAAAAACTGTTTTTGTTACGAAAAATAATACAAAAATAAAAAATGATTAAAATTTGACTATAAGGGCAAATAAATGACTTTAAATTTGTTTTGAATGGTGATAAAATACGCAAGCAAGGAGCGAGAGTAGCTTTTTAGAAAAAAAGATAGGGGAGTATGACCGTATGAATGTAGTATTTTTTGATGTAGACGGCGTACTGAATTCGGAGAAATTTCTGTGTGAGAAGCATGGGGAGTTTATCAATCCTAAGAATGTGGCTAACCTCAAGATGGTTGTGGATGCCACAGGAGCGAAGCTGGTCATGACAAGTGACTGGAGAAAACAGGTGATTGATAAGGATATCAGTAAGGCACACGTAAGGGAACTGATAGACAGACTTGCGGATGCTGGAATGGAAGTATATGGGGCAACTTCTTCAGGGGATGAGCTCAGAAACAAGTACGGGGATTATACCAGAGCATGTGCAGTCAAGGATTATGTGGTTGCGAATTCCGTAGAGGGATATGTCATATTTGATGACATGGATATGGACTGGGAGGCTCATGAACTCGATTCTCACTGGATCAACACAGAGAACGTACTTGTGGGGCTGTCTGAGGCAGATGCCATGAATGCTATTTCTATAATAAACCAATAATAAACTGGAATAGCATTTTGACATACAATAAAACAGTGTGAAAGGAAGTGATGTCTTACGGATCTGGCAGAAGAGTTATCCAATGAACTCCAATGCAAAACAGTATTTACAATACCAATATTTGGTGGAATACCGGTAACGGAATCTGTGGTGGTAACATGGATCATTATGGCAGTGCTTGTGCTGTTGTCGATTATCCTTGTAAGGAATCTCAAAGTTGAGAATCCGGGTAAGAAACAGCTTGTGCTGGAGACCATAATAACTACTTTTAACAACCTGTTCAAAGGTGTTATCGGAGAGGCGGGCATGAAGTATGTTCCGTATCTGATAACGGTTATTCTGTACATCGGCATGGCCAACATCATGGGTGTATTTGGCTTTAAACCACCGACAAAGGATCTGAATGTGACAGCCTCACTGGCCATCATGAGTATCATACTCGTACAGGTGGCAGGAATACGAGGAAAGGGGACAAAAGGCTGGGTCAAGAGTTTTGCAGAGCCGGTAGCAATAGTTGCACCGCTTAATGTACTTGAGCTTGTCATCAAGCCGCTGTCGCTGTGTATGCGACTTTTTGGTAATGTTCTCGGAGCATTCGTCATCATGAAGCTGATAGAGGCAGTAGTTCCACTCATTGTCCCTATCCCACTCAGCCTGTACTTTGATTTTTTTGATGGATTTTTACAGGCATTTGTATTTACTTTCCTGACTACGCTTTACATGCAGGAAGCGATGGAGTAAAGATTATCTGATTTTAAAAATGAAAATAAGAAGGAGAAAATGATATGAACGGATTATTAGCAATTGGAGCAGGTATAGCAGCATTAGTAGGACTTGGCGCAGGACTTGGAATCGGTCTTGCAACATCAAAGGCAGTTGAGGCTGTAGCTAGACAGCCGGAGGCAGACGGAAAGATCACAAAGCTTCTTATCATCGGTTGTGCCCTTGCAGAGGCAACAGCTATCTACGGTTTCGTAATCGGACTTCTTGCAATCATTCTTCTTAAGTAATCAGATTTTTGGTCAGATGGATATTTTAATAGAAATATCTGATAGAAATCTGGAATTGCAGAAGAGATGCGGATAATAGAAACAGAAAGATAGGAGTGGCTATATGATTGATATAGAATTTTCTACAATAGCATTCACCATTATCAACTTAATAGTTCTGTTTCTTCTTTTGAAGAAGTTCTTGATAGGACCGCTCAACGATGTCATCAAGAAGAGAGAAGATATGATCGCTGGCACCATATCGGATGCCAACAATCAGAAGGCTGAAGCAATGAAACTCAAGTCTCAGTATGAGGATACCCTTGCAGGGGTTGATGCTGAGTGTAGGGATCTCCGTGAGAAATCCCGTGTGGAGGCCCAGAATGAGTACAGCCGTATCATAGATCAGGCTGATGCAAAGTCAGTCAAGATGATAAAGGATGCGGAGAAGACCATAGAGATCAAGCAGAACAAGGCACTTTCTGATATGCAGTCACAGATCGCGGAGCTTGCAATGGCAGCAGCCGGCAAGATCGTGGGCGGTGAAGGTGATGCGGAATCAGCAGGAGCTGCCATGTATGACGAGTTTTTGAATGAAGTAGGTGATTCAGGTGACACAGAAGGCAATTAATTACGGAATTGTCCTCTATCAGCTTGGAATCAGTCAGGACATGGTGGAGGAGATAAAGGCGCTTGTGGATGGTAGTCCGGAGCTGGTATATGCACTGGCAGATCCGGTGGTCAGCCACGCGGACAAGCGCAAGGTCGTTGACAGGGTATTTGACAGATTTGGCAATAAGGATCTGGTAAATTTCATGAAGACCCTGTGTGACAACGATGGATTTGACATGATACATGACATATTTGACGAGTATGAGAAGTATGCCAGAGAGCAGCAGGATATCCTTTCGGCAACTCTCTATTATGTCACACCGCCAACTGATAAGCAGAAGGCAGGTATCGAGAACTTCCTTATGAAAGAGTATGGAAGCAAGGCGGTACAGCTTTCTATGGTGGAGAAAAAAGAATTGATAGGTGGATTTGTCATAAGAACGGGAGACCGCGAGTACGACAGAAGCATTCTGGGCAGGTACAAATCCCTTAGACAGAAACTGGTTATGAGGTGATAAATTGAGTTCAATTAGTTCAGAGGATATTATTTCTATACTCAAAGAAGAGATAGAGAATTATGATTTTGACTCCAGGGACAAAGAAGTCGGTAAGGTCATCTATGTAGGTGATGGAATCGTAACCGTATACGGTATAGACAATGCCATGTACGGCGAGATCGTTGTTTTTGAGAATGGTGTCAAAGGTATGGTTCAGGATATCAGAAGAACAGAGATAGGATGTATTCTGTTCGGTCGTGATACAGGAATCAAAGAAGGAACAAAGGTCAGCAGAACGGGAAAGCGTGCAGGCATCCCTGTAGGCGATGCATTTATCGGACGTATAGTTGATGCCCTTGGAGCACCTATAGATGGAAAGGGCAGCATAGAGTCAACGGATTATCGTCCAATAGAGAATCCGGCTCCAAGCATAGTTGATCGTAAGTCGGTCAACCAGCCGCTTCAGACAGGAATCCTCTCGATAGATGCCATGTTCCCAATCGGAAGAGGACAGAGAGAGCTGATCATAGGAGACAGACAGACAGGTAAGACATCCATAGCGATAGATACCATTCTGAATCAGAAGGGCAAGGATGTCATCTGTGTATATGTGGCTATAGGCCAGAAGGCTTCAACAATAGCCAAGGTTGTAAATAACCTGAACAAATATGATGCCATGGACTACACGATAGTCGTTGCATCTACAGCAAGTGATTCAGCACCACTTCAGTATATTGCGCCTTATTCAGGTACAGCGATCGCTGAGTATTTCATGCATAAGGGCAAGGATGTGCTGATCGTGTACGATGATCTGTCAAAGCACGCTGTTGCTTACAGAACATTGTCACTGCTTCTCGGACGTTCACCAGGACGTGAGGCATATCCTGGAGATGTATTCTATCTCCATTCAAGACTTCTTGAGAGATCAAGTAAGCTTAAGGATGAGCTGGGCGGAGGCTCCATCACAGCCCTTCCTATTATCGAGACACAGGCAGGCGATGTATCTGCTTATATACCTACAAATGTTATATCTATCACAGATGGACAGATATTCCTCGAGAGCGATCTGTTCTTCTCAGGTATGAGACCTGCTGTCAACGTTGGTCTGTCGGTATCACGAGTTGGTGGTGCAGCGCAGACAAAGGCGATGAAGAAGGCCGCAGGAAGTATCCGTATCGATCTGGCACAGTACAGAGAGATGGAGGTGTTCACACAGTTCAGTTCAGATCTTGATGAGAACACCAAGGAACAGCTTCAGTATGGCAAGGGACTTATGGAGCTTTTAAAGCAGCCTCTGTGTAATCCACTGTCAATGGCCGAGGAGGTTATCATTCTGGTAGCAGCTACCAATAAGGTATTCCTTCCAGTTGAGGTTTCAGAGGTCAAGAAGAAGAAACTTGAGATGCTTGAATACTTCCACAGTGCCCATAAGGATATCGTGGATGAGATCGAGGAGAAGCAGGTGCTTACCGATGAGCTGAAGGACAAGATAGTCGCAGCCGCTAAGGAGTTTATCGAGAGATAGATCTCAGGAGAAATAAGAAGATTCGTTGAGAGGTGATTTGATTGGCAAATACCAAAGAAATCCAGAATAGAATAAAGAGTATCAAGGATACTCAGAAGATCACCAATGCAATGTATATGATCTCATCTTCCAAGCTTAAAAAGGCGAGGACAGATCTTGAGAACACGGAGCCTTACTTCTACACACTCCAGGTTGCCCTTGCCAGAATGCTCAGACATGTTCCTGAGATGGAGCATCTGTACTTCGACAGCAGAGAGGGAATCAAGGAAGAGGACAGAAGGCGAGGTTATCTGGTCATTACCGCCGACAAAGGTATGGCTGGTGCCTACAACCACAATGTAATCAAGATCGCTGAGCAGGAGCTTGCAGCCCACCCAAACAGTGAGCTGTATGTAGTCGGCCAGGTGGGAAGACACTACTTCGCAAAGAAGGGAGTGCCTATAGATATACATTTCCAGTATACAGCGCAGAATCCTAGTCTTCACAGAGCCAGAGTCATAGCGGACAAGATGCTTGAGAACTATGAGAATGGCGATATAGATGAGGTATACATCATATATACCAACATGAAGAGCAGTGTGGTCGTTGAACCGCAGACGATACAGCTCCTCCCTATGAAGAGGACTGACTTCGCAGGCGTTCCTGCGGATGTGTTCCACGAGGAGATTACCATGGAGCCTTCACCGAAAGCAGTGCTTGACCGAATCGTGCCAAACTGTGTCATGGGATATATATACGGCGCTCTGGTAGAGTCCTTCTGCAGTGAGCAGAACAGCCGAATGATGGCGATGGACTCAGCCACAAAGAGTGCCAAGGAGATGCTGGATGATCTCAATATCAAATACAACAGAGCAAGGCAGGCAGCCATAACGCAGGAGATCACAGAGATCGCGGGCGGCGCCAGAGCTCAGAGAGACAGGAGCTAATAAGCTCAATAAATAATTGTAAAGGAGGTCTGATGTTTTGAAAAATGGTAAGATAGTACAGGTCATGGGACCTGTCGTAGACGTAGAATTTCCAGACAACGATCTGCCATACATCAAGGATGCTCTTGAAGTAGATAATCATGGAAAAAAATGTGTTATGGAAGTAGCACAGCACGTAGGAAATAATACAGTAAGATGTATCATGCTGTCCGCCAGCGAGGGACTTTCAAGAGATATGGAAGTCGTTGCGACCGGATCAGGAATCAAAGTTCCAGTAGGAAATCAGACACTTGGACGTCTGTTCAACGTGCTTGGTGAGACAATAGATGGCAAGGAGGATCTCTCAGACACAGAGCACTGGGTAATCCACAGAGAGCCGCCAACATTTGAGAATCAGAGTCCTGTCATTGAGATACTTGAGACAGGTATCAAGGTCATAGATCTTCTTGCACCTTACTCAAAGGGTGGTAAGATCGGTCTGTTCGGCGGTGCCGGAGTTGGTAAGACAGTCCTTATCCAGGAGCTTATCCAGAATATCGCATCCGTACATGGTGGATACTCAATATTCACCGGTGTTGGAGAGCGTTCAAGAGAGGGAAATGATCTGTGGACAGAGATGAGCGAGTCAGGCGTTATCGACAAGACCGCCCTGGTGTTCGGACAGATGAATGAGCCACCTGGAGCCAGAATGAGAGTTGCAGAGACAGGACTTACAATGGCAGAGTATTTCCGTGATGTAAATCATCAGGATGTGCTTCTGTTCATCGACAATATATTCAGATTTACACAGGCAGGTTCAGAGGTTTCATCACTTCTTGGACGTATGCCATCAGCCGTTGGTTATCAGCCAACACTTGCAAATGAGATGGGTGAGCTTCAGGAGCGAATCGCTTCTACCAAGGAAGGATCAGTCACGTCAGTCCAGGCCGTATATGTGCCAGCCGATGACCTTACAGATCCTGCCCCAGCCACAACATTTGCGCATCTGGATGCAAATACAGTTCTTTCAAGAAAGATCGTTGAGCAGGGTATCTATCCGGCAGTAGATCCGCTGGAGTCAAGCTCACGAATTCTTGAGGCTGATATAGTCGGCGAGGAGCATTATAATGTTGCAAGACGTGTACAGGAGATACTTCAGAAGTACAAGGAGCTGCAGGATATCATCGCAATCCTCGGTATGGAGGAGCTGTCAGATGAGGATAAGCTTACAGTTACCAGAGCCAGAAAGGTTCAGAGATTCCTGTCACAGCCATTCCATGTTGCTGAGAACTTCACAGGTATTCCTGGAAAGTATGTAAGTCTCAAGGATACGATCAAGGGCTTCAAGATGATCGTTGACGGTGAGATGGACGAGTATCCTGAGTGGGCATTCTTCAATGTAGGTACTATAGAGGAAGTAAAGGAAAAGGCCGAGAAGGGCCAGTAAAGGAAGTGCATAGATGAATACATTTTATCTGAGAGTTATTTCCAGTAATAAGATATTCTTCGACGGCCGGGCAGAGAAAATAGTTCTTCCACTTGAAGATGGAGAGAAAGCGGTTCTTGCACATCACGAGAACATGGTCATAGCCACCAGCATAGGCGAGATCAGGATTACCACCAGCAAGGGTGAGCAGGTAGTCGGTGTTGTCGGTGAGGGCTTTGTTCAGATAGTAAATAACCGAGTTGTCCTTATCGTGGATTCCGCAGAGAAGCCGGAGGATATCGACAGGGTCAGAGCCAAGGAGGCAAAGATCAGAGCGGAAGAGAGACTCAGACAGAAAGAGAGTCTGAAGGAATACAAGCAGAGCGAGGCATCACTTGCCCGTGCACTCACAAGACTCAAAGTAACAGAAAAGATATAGTGCGCAAAAGGAAAAACAAGCGGTTATGCGAAGTGAAACGAGCATGACCATTTGATTTTCCCTTGCGCCTATAACGAGAAGTCGTTCGGCGTAAGCCGAACATAGAGCGCGTCAGCGCGGGACTTCGAGTCTAGAAGAATCCCGTCAGTCGAAAGATGCAGCGGGACGAAGACAGAGCGCGTCAGCGCGGGACTTCGAGTCTAGAAGAATTCCGTCAGTCGAAAGATGCAGCGGGACGAAGACAGAGCGCGTCAGCGCGGGACTTCGAGTCTAGAAGAATTCCGTCAG
>NZ_JBEHVV010000028.1:0-8403 GCF_040227395.1 Coprococcus sp. RTP21428st1_C9_RTP21428_210409 | reverse complement strand
GTCGAAAGATGCAGCGGGACGAAGATAGAGTGCTTCAGCGCGGGACTTCGAGTCTATTATAAAAGGCAGTGCCAGCAGCGGGACGATGAAACCGATGTGGCGTTGCCTTTTTATGTGCAGACACAATAGATAAAATGTTACTTGACAACTTTTGCCTTTACTGAGAAAATTACTAGATAGTATATGGTTCACTGTATATACAGTGAACTATGTATATAAGAGTTTATGAAAAAGAGGACGTGTGCATGTATATGCACACATTTTTGAGTTAAAGGTATTTGGTTAGAGGTATTTATGTTAAGATTTATTTGGGTAATAGTTTCGTGCTTGTTTCTGATCATGTACTATGTGCCAAAGATGTCGTATTATGCTAGACACCCGGAAAAATATGGTGAAGATATATGTTATCAGATGGCACAGGTTATGTGCAATCATGTGAGACGTCGTGCTTTTATCAAGACGGTTGCCACGGGTATGGAGAACCTTCCTAAGGAGGGTGGATATATCATGTATGCCAATCATCAGGGTAAGTATGATGTACTGGGAGTTATAGTTTCCCATGACAAACCGATTACGTATGTCATGGATGCCAAGAGGTCGAAGCTGTTCATAGCAGATCAGCTTACGGATCTTGTGAAGGCACAGAGACTTGACAAGGAAGACATAAAGCAGCAGGTACAGGTTATAAACGATGTATCCACGGAGATCAAGGCGGGAAGGAGATATATTTTATTCCCGGAGGGAGGATACGATCACAGTCACAATGAGCTCAAGGAGTTCATGCCGGGAAGCTTCAAGATCGCCAAGAAGGCGAAGTGTCCTATCGTTCCGGTCGTGCTGTATGATTCCTTCAAGCCATTTGAGGGATGGTCACTGAGACGTGTGACGACACAGCTTGCATTTCTGGAGCCGATCCCATATGAGGTTATAGCGGATAAGACGACCACAGAGATCAGGGATATGGTCGTTGACAAGATCCAGAGGAAGCTTGATACGATGGAGACAATGAATTGTTGGTAACGATATATGGATAATTATTCTGAACGGGCAGGTCATGTTGATGATCTGCCCGTTCGGGGGTTACGGAAGCTTGGTGTTGACTATATCAAATCAGGTGAATACAATATAAAAGGGTATTTAACCACAAAAACAAGGATTGGGAAGTAGAGATATGGGACAGAGTAAAGAGAGAAACAGTAATGAAAAAAGCGGATTCCTCAAGAAGCTTATAATAGTTCTGGCAGTGGCGATCGTGGTAGTATTTGCGGTATTTTATGTGATCTATTACAGATTTTCATATCAGGCGGACAAGCTGGCAAAGGAGACCGCCCGCATATACGCATTTGGCGATGGCGGAGAGATGGCTGACATGATAGCCCCGGGATACGTGAAGAAGTTTGAGGATTCGTCAAAGGTTTTGTCGGTGAGTGACATACAGGACATATATATAAACAAGTTCAGAGCGTATACAGATGAGCAGGTCGGGGATATAGATACGATCGAGTGCAAGGTCACCGATATACAGGCGGTGAGCAATATAGAGGATGTGCAGCAGCAATTTGCGGACAACGGAGTTAAGGGCGTGTCCCAGTACAGAAGTGTGGAAGCCGACTGGATAGTGACAGGCAAGGATGGGGGCGAGGTCACGGTACACGTTCAGGAATGTATGTTGAAGTGCGACGATGGCTGGTATGTGGACTATGTCCGTATGCCGGATGAAATAGACAGCATGAGTACGCCGGTCGATTCCGGGGATGCTGACAGTGAGGAGACAACAGAGGCGGAGATCACTGAATAATATTGTGTGTATAAGATTGGAAGGGCATACAGTATACAAGAAAGAAGGCTGACAAAAAATGTATGATGTGAGATCCATGAAGGCAGAGGACTTCATAGATGATGGCGAGATCCGTGAGACGCTGGACTATGCGGATCAGAACAAGGACAATGAGGAGCTTATCGACAGTATCATAGAGAAGGCAAAGCTCAGGAAGGGGCTTACCCACAGGGAGGCATCCGTGCTTCTTGCGTGTGAGATGCCGGACAAGATAAATGAGATATATGATCTGGCGGAGCAGATCAAGAAGGACTTCTACGGCAACAGAATAGTTATGTTCGCGCCGTTGTATCTGTCCAACTACTGTGTAAATGGGTGTGTGTATTGTCCGTATCACATCAAGAATAAGCATATAGCCAGAAAGAAGCTCACCCAGGAAGAGGTGAGACGGGAGGTCATAGCACTGCAGGATATGGGTCACAAGAGACTGGCCATTGAGGCCGGTGAGGATCCTCAGATGAATCCTATCGAGTACATCCTGGAGTGTATAGACACGATATACAGCATCAAGCACAAGAACGGTGCAATAAGGCGTGTAAATGTAAATATAGCGGCGACCACAGTGGAGAACTACAGGAAGCTGCACGAGGCAGGAATTGGAACGTACATCCTCTTCCAGGAGACCTACGATAAGGAAGCGTATGAGAAGCTTCATCCATATGGACCGAAGCATGACTATGCATATCACACAGAGGCTATGGACCGTGCTATGGAAGGTGGTATAGACGATGTGGGTCTGGGGGTGCTCTTTGGTCTGGATAAGTATAGGTACGAATTTGCGGGGCTGCTGATGCATGCGGAGCACCTTGAGGCTGTTCATGGAGTTGGTCCGCACACCATCAGTGTGCCAAGAGTCAAGAAGGCTGACGACATAGATCCTGAGGCATTTGACAACGGAATAAGCGACGATGTATTCTGCAAGATCGCAGCATGTATCAGAATCGCCGTTCCTTATACAGGAATGATAATCTCCACAAGGGAGAATCCAACGGTCAGGGATGAGATCATAAGGCTTGGAGTGTCGCAGATAAGCGGTGGTTCAAAGACCAGTGTGGGTGGCTACTATGAGCCGGAGCCAGAGGATGAGAAGTCGGAGCAGTTCGATGTCAGCGACACGAGAACTCTGGATCAGGTTGTGAACTGGCTGATGACCAAGGGCTATATACCATCATTCTGTACGGCATGTTACAGAGAGGGCAGAACCGGCGACAGGTTCATGAGCCTGTGCAAGAGCGGACAGATACAGAACTGCTGTCATCCGAACGCACTCATGACGCTGGAGGAATATCTGGTGGATTATGCTTCACCGGAGACCGCGGAGATAGGCCGGAGACTCATACAGAATGAGCTGAAGAATATTCCGAATGAGAAAGTCAGACAGATAGTGGCCGAGAGACTTGACAGGATAAAGCACGGAGACAGAGATTTTAGATTCTAACACATTGTGGAGGAGCAAAATGAGTTTAAACGATACACCGTCGGCAAACAGAGTGCATATAGGTTTCTTTGGATGCAGGAACGCAGGCAAGTCCAGTCTGGTAAATGCAGTGACGGGGCAGAGCCTTGCTGTTGTGTCGGATGTGGCGGGAACCACCACGGATCCGGTGTACAAGTCCATGGAGCTGCTTCCGCTTGGACCGGTGGTCATCATAGATACACCGGGAATAGACGATACCGGCGAGCTGGGTGAACTCAGGGTGTCGAAGACCAGACAGGTGCTTGCGAAGATAGATGTCGCTGTGCTGGTGGTTGATGGTTCGGTTGGCCTTTCGGCGGCGGACAGGGAGCTCACAGAGCTTTTCAAAGAGAAGAATATAAATTATATAATTGCGTACAATAAGAGTGATCTAGTTAAGGATGATACACAGGTTCAGAATTCAGCGGAGAATTCCATATGGGTCAGCGCAGAGCACAGACAGGGAATAGAGGAGCTGAAGGAATTGATAGGAAAGCTCACGGTGACAGACACCATGACCAGGAGACTGGTCGGAGATCTGATACAGCCGGGTGATATGGTGGTGCTGGTCATACCGATAGATTCTGCAGCTCCGAAGGGCAGGCTGATACTTCCGCAGCAGCAGGTCATAAGGGATGTTCTTGAGACCGGAGCTACGGCTGTGGTGTGCAGGGACACGGAGCTTGAGGATACTCTGAGACGGCTGGAGGGGAATGTATCTCTGGTGGTCACTGACTCCCAGGCATTTGCAAAGGTTATGAAGATCGTGCCGTATGACATATATCTGACGTCATTCTCAATACTGATGGCAAGATTTAAAGGGCAGCTTGATGCGGCGGTAAATGGCGCATATGTCCTGGACAGGCTGAGGGATGAAGGCCAGCGTACAGATGCGGACAGCAGACCTCCAAGGATACTCATAGCTGAGGGCTGCACCCATCACAGACAGTGTGATGATATAGGAACTGTAAAGCTGCCAGGATGGATACGCAGATACACGGGACTTGAGCCTGAATTTACATTTGTCAGAGGAACGGAATTCCCGGAGGATCTGACAGGATATGATCTGGTGATACACTGCGGAGGCTGTATGCTGAATGAACGCGAGATGAAGAGTCGTCAGGGAAGTGCGGAGCAGCAGAGTATCCCGATGACGAATTATGGAACTGCTATAGCTCATATGAATGGGATTCTTGACAGGAGTCTGAGGATTTTTCAGACAAAGACGGACATATAAATATTTGGATGAAAGGTGATCGATATGGCAAAGACAGGTTTGGTACTTGAGGGCGGCGGCCAGAGAGGCATATATACCGCCGGAGTCTTGGATGTGTTCATGGACAATGATATAGAGGTCGACGGTGTCATAGGGGTGTCGGCGGGAGCCATACATGGACTCTCCTTTGTTGCGAGACAGAGGGGACGCAACATGCGTTACAATATGAAGTACAGGAACAACAAGCACTACATGAGCCTGTACTCCCTTTTAACTACAGGAGATATATGTGGTGAGCAGTTCTGCTACCACGATATCCCGGAGAAACTGGATCCACTTGACTACGATGCATTCCTTGCAAATCCTACGAAGCTCTATGTGGGATGTTCTAATCTGGATACAGGAGAGGCGGAGTATCTGGAGTGTACAGATATGAGAATGCCTGAGGATGTGAATAAGGTGAGGGCTTCGGCATCCCTCCCACTGGTGTCCAATATTGTAGAGGTTGATGGAATGAAGCTGCTGGATGGAGGTGTATCCGACAGCATACCGATATTTGCATTCAGAAGGATGGGCTACAGGAGAAATATAGTAGTTCTGACAAGACCGGAGGGATACCGCAAGGGCCCGGACAAGATGCTCAGGCTGGAGGCCGGAAGGTACAGGGAGTACCCTGAGTTCGTTAAAAGATGTCACATGAGACACATGTATTACAACAAGACCCTGGACAAGTTGGAGGAGCTTGAAAAGGAGGGTGATACGTTGATAATCAGACCGAGTGAGACTATAGAGATATCAAGGCTTGAGAAGAAGCCGGAGATGATCGAGGCCATGTATGAGCTGGGTGTGTACGATGCAAAGGAGAAATTGCAGCAGGTTAAGAAATTCCTGCGTGAGAGTAAGGAAGAAAGCAGGGACTACACACATGGACAGGCGCAGCAACAGACGGCGGTTACACAGCAGACCCGATAATGGAATATATGACAGATTGATACTTTCGGGAATGGACATTCCTGAGAGTGTGGATACACAGAAGAAGGCACAGGAGAATCACAGCAAAATGGCTGAGACTCCTGTGCCTTCGCTCATACTGTCACTTTCGGTATCTACAATATTCACCATGTTGATTGCAACCTCCTACAATATTGTGGACACTTATTTTGTCTCAGATCTTGGAGAAAGCAGTGTGGCCGCAGTTGGGATCATGTTCTCTGTTATGGCATTGATACAGGCTGTGGGTTACACCTGGGGCATGGGAGCTGGAAGTGAGATAGCGAGACTCCTCGGTAAGCAGAAGAAGCGTGAGGCGGAGCAGACGCTTGCCACGGCACTGGCGGGAGGAATACTGTCGGGCGCGGTCATGGCGGTTATATTTGCCGTGTTCAGGGAGGATGTGGTAAGACTTCTGGGGGCCACGGACACAAGTCTTGCTCCTGCTGGGCAGTATGGAATATATATCATGCTCGCGGCTCCGGTCATGTGCGGTGCCTATGTTCTGAACAATGCCCTGCGGGCTGAGGGGCAGCCGTATCTTGCTCTGCTGGGTATTCTGGCAGGAGGACTGTCAAATGCGTTATTTGACTATATATTGGTGAGAGTGCTTGGACTTGGAATAGCCGGTGCAGGCATAGCGACCCTTGCCGGACAGGGGATAAGTCTTGCCATAATGTATATATGTGTCAGGTCAAGGTGCAGCGTGGTAAGGCTTCATGTGTCTGATGTGTGGAGCTTCAGATATGGGGTGCGTATAGTGAGAACAGGGCTGCCATCCTTCCTGAGACAGGGGCTCATGTGCCTTGCGGCGATCATGATAAGCAGAAGCTGTAGGCAGTACGGAGATGGAGCCATGGCGGGCGTCACAGTTGCAAATAAGATATTTGCAGTCATATTTGCGGCGCTGGTGGGCTATGGGCAGGGATTTGCCCCGGTGTGCGGGTTTGCCTATGGTGCAGGACTTGAATCCAGAGTGAAAAGGTCGCTGAGATTTACCATGATAACTGCGGTGATATTCATGTGCGCTATGGGTGCTGCGACCTGGGTGTGGGTATCCGAGGTGGCCGGTGTATTCTTGCATGAAGGTGGCACTCAAGCTATGCAGCTTGCGGCGCTGTCTCTCCGGGCGCATGCCATATCCATGCCGTTTGCAGCTGTGTGTCTGGTGACCGGAATGTACTATCAGGCTCTTGGAGCATATGGAAAAGCCACCCTCATATCCGCCCTGCGGCAGGGAGTATGTTTTATACCATTGGTATTCATACTGCCGCACATGTATGGCGTAGATGGAGTGGCTTTTGTCCAGGCCGCCGCCGATGTGCTGGCGGGGATTGTCTCGGCCTTTTATCTGTTATATACAAATGAAAAATAGTCCGTGTTTATCATCTCGTCCGATATATACAGTCGGTTTTCAACCTCCTCGATCATCTGATCCACGTATCCATCAGGGATCTGTGACTCAGGGACGAAGTAAGAGGTCTCCCCCGTGCTGGCATCATATCTGACCTTGTCGGTCATAAAGCTTTGATCCGCGAAGATCACAAGCTCATCGGAGTCGGACAAAATGTTGCGGCCAGCCAGAAGTCTTGAGTCAAAGTCGGCTCCGAGAAGGTTTAACACAGTTGGAAGTATGTCCACACTGGAGCAGAGCTTGTCGACAACTACTGGCTTCTCCATGGATGAGCTCCATATACCAAACTGGTTGTGGTGAAGCTCAAAGTCATCATTCTCTATGTCCTTGCCCGCAAGCTCGTTGTAGGTGCCGTCGCTGAGTCCGTAAGGATAGTGGTCAGGTGCCACGATGAACAGAGTGTTGTCCAGCTTGCCAGTCTTTTCCAGCTTATCCATCAGGAATTCCAGAGCCTTGTCAAGCTCCATCTGGGCTGCAACATAGGCTATGGCCTCATCTGAGTACCCTTTTTCGGAGAGGACATTCTCGGCTCCATCCCTGTTAATCATACATATATACTGATTGTCGTAATTGTAAGGCAGATGGCCGGAGAAACTCATAAAATACATGTTGAATTTGTCATCCTGAATGAAATCCCCATACACAGCCTCCATACATTCGAGATCGGAATACATAACGTGGTCAGGAATATCCAATCCTGCGCCGATGGCCTTGAAGGTGGTGTAGCCCATATTCGGATGGGTTCTTGTTCTGTCGTAGTATGTGGCATCAAAGTCGTGGTAGCCGTAGCTCTTGTAGCCCTGTGCGTTCAGCATATTGCCGAGGGCGTATGGCTGGTAGGTGTCCGCGGATGCCTCAAAGCTCCATTTGGAGGATGCCGGATACTGGCTGAGGCAGTTGGTATATTCGCCGTCTATGGTGCTGTGATACCACAGTGGGTTGTAGAAGTTAGTAAATTCAAAGCCTTCGTGATAAATCTTGTACAGTGTCGGTGTGGCCTCCCTGGATATTCCATATGTACTGAGACTTTCAGCGGTGACAAATACCACATTGTACCCCTCGAACATGCCGGTGTATTCGTCCGTGTAAGTTGGCTGTACCCCCGAGAAATATGCCGTCAGGCTTTTAAGCTCCTCGTCATCTGTCTGATTGTACAGACTTTGGAAATCTATGCTTTCATCGACCTGCGGAACATATACAGGCTCGTCGGCCTGGGTTGATCCTGCCGCCTGATCTGAGCCGCCGGTCTGAGAAGCTGATGAAAAATCTGTCTCGTCCGCAGATGCGGCATTGATATCTGATGCGGCAGTCTGTGCATCTGACTGATTATCTCCAATATCTGCAAGCTCAAATGTCTTGCTCTGGCTGCTCTGAGTCACCATGGTCACACAGTCTCTTCCCGTGGTGACCATGACTCCAAGCTTGTTCATGGACAGTTCAAGTACATAGCGTCCGTGGAACAGCGCATATGGAGTGTAGGCCGCAGTCCC
>NZ_JBEHVV010000027.1:0-33926 GCF_040227395.1 Coprococcus sp. RTP21428st1_C9_RTP21428_210409 | reverse complement strand
GACCTGCATTCTCTTCCTTTATCGTTACCTGTGGATACAGCCTGTGACTCCTGATACAACCAAGTATCCTGTCCCTGCTGTTCCTGTAAAACTTTCTCATCCTGTTGATGTGCTTTTCCAGATACCCCTCCTGGATAAACCTTGTGAGTGTATACTGATCAAAATTCGACACCGTACACGCATAAAAGCTTAGTACATGATTATACCTTACCATGAGCGGTATTGGCAATACCATGTAGCTTATTCGTATGGTTGATGACAAACTTTTTGAAAATGTATTCATGTATATGACCTTATCTGAGGCATCTATACTCTGAAGTGCTGGGATCGGATTGCCCACCAGACGGAATTCACTGTCATATTCATCCTCTATGATATATCTGCCCTCCTGCTTTGCCGCCCAGCCCAGCAGTTCATATCTCCTGCTCGCCGGAGTGACAGTTCCCGTAGGGAAATGGTGTGACGGTGATATATGCACCACATCAGCCCCGGACCGCTCTAGCGAATCTATGTTGACACCGCTCTCATCCATGTCTATATAACAGCATTTCACTTGATATGCATCGTATATGTGCTGTATCTTCTGATATCCCGGATTCTCCACACCGTATACGCTGTCCCTGCCGAGAAGCTGTATGATAAGACCATACAGATATTCTGTTCCCGCGCCGACTATGATCTGGTTCGGGCTTACAGACATCCCCCTGAACTGATAGAGATAGTCCGCAATGGCCTTTCTGAGTTCAAATATACCACCAGACGGTGATCTCTTCATAAGCTTTTCCCGGTCATCCATCATCGTCTCCCTCATGAGCTTCGTCCATGTCGAAAATGGGAAGTTCTCACTGAGGGTGGAATTGTTTACAAAGTCGGCAAAGAACCTGTTCTGGCCAGGGGATTCTGCGTGTTCCCTGATCACATGAGAATGCTCTGTCACATGGTTTTCCGATCGTATTCCGCGCAAGTATGCAACGTCCGATTCATCTGAGGTCATGTTCTGCCTTGCATTATCTTTCATTACGGAACCTTCTGTACCACCCTTATATTCACTGGCATAGTAGGCATTGCGCACTCCCACAACATCCGCATCCTCGGCCTTCACGTCACACACATAGAACCCGCTCTTCGGCTTGGAATAAATATACCCCTCCGCAAGAAGCTGGCTGTAGGCATTCTCCACAGTGACCACGCTCACATTCAGATGAGCTGCAAGTGCCCTCTTTGACGGCAGTTTCTCATGGGCTTTAAGATTTCCCATTAATATGTCATTTTTTATCTCTTTGTACAAATGTTCATAGAGGAAATCCATCCCCCTGTCATCAAATGAATAAGTCAGCATCCGCTACTCTCCCAGTATTATGTCAACTATCTTCTGTGGTTCATGAATGACAAATGGTGCTCCAAGGCTCATGATGAACTCCTCATCCCTGAAACCCCAGCCAACCATGATGACATCCGTTCCAGAATTTCTTGCTGTGGCAAGATCCACATCAGAGTCACCTATATATACGACATCCTTCTTCTCAAGACCAAGCGTTCTGAGGCACTCCTCCACCATGTCAGGTGCCGGCTTCTTTGCTATGCCATACTTCTCACCAAGTGCGAAATCAAACATTCCCGGGAAATAGTCAACACACAGATCCTGGACTGCGAAATCCGCCTTGTTGGACACAACCGCAGTCTTCACACCTGCTGCCCTGAGCTTTGCGATGGCATCATGTATTCCGTCATATGGTCTGGTCTTGATGGCACTGTGCTCCTTATAATAAGAAGCAAATGTATCAAACACCTTATCTATCGTTGCCACATCAGTTCCCGCCGGCACAGCTCTCTCAATGAGCTTTCGTATGCCATTCCCAACAAATCTTCTAACCTCATCTATAGTTCTCTCAGGGAATCCATGATGAGCAAGTGCATAGTTTGTACTGTCTGTCAGGTCCTCCAGAGTATTGAGTATTGTTCCATCCATATCAAATATCGCTGCCTTGTATCTCATGCCATACATCTCCTTCAACATTCTTTTTTCGCTAACTTCATTATAAACAGTGGTCTTTCATTGTCAATCGACAAAAAAATAAAGATGGCAGCGCTCAAATCTGCCATCCTTAGATAACCTTTTCTATCATTTTTACAAATATCTGATTACAGGACTAGGACTTCCAGCCTAAACTCCACTTCCCCAGCTTTATTCTGTCTTGTCCACTGTATGCTCTACTCCATCTACCAGAACACTGTTAACCTGATACAGATCCACACTATCATCCAATACAACCTGATAACTTTCCAATCCCAAGCTCACGGATATCCCTGAAAGCTGTTTCTTTACATGAGTCCCCACTTCCTTATCATTTAAGATACCAACCAGACTGCCATCATTCATCTTAAGCTGTATGCTGCTATACATTATATATCCATAGTCTTCCTCATTGAATGCATCTCCAAGTGCTTTCTTCTCTTGCTCCAGCTCATCATCCAGCTCACTCTGCTCATACTTAGTGTCAAAAACCAACGTCAAGGTTTTTTCCCCGGTTACACATTTCTCTAATTCCTCAGATGTAAAAACCTTGTAATTTACGCTTTTGCTCTTCACACTATAATCAGGCAGACTCAGAGTGTATTCGTGATCACCATCGTTAATAGTCATAGAATCAAGCTTATCCTGTGCAGCTTTTCCTTTGTCAGCCAGCAGATTTGCACCGCTGATATAAAAATCACTGTCATCAGATATTGACTCATACATGGATATTTCATTGTACGAACCAAATGAAATGGTCATAGTATCCTTTGACATATTCTTTTCAATTTCTGCTTTCTTTTCTGCAGACAGCCTATTCCCCTCTAAATCTGTAACTTTAATTCCATATGCCACTATGTTCTCATCTGGATTGTAATAATAACTATCCAAGGTGTAAATCACATCTTCTGCCGACGCACTTGCGCCTGTCACCTTAACGCAGGAATCATTTATCATCTTCTCAAGAACCCCTTCACACGAAGCTGCAGTTCCCAGATTTCCGCCAACAGAAGCGCTGTCATAACTCACCGTCTGCACAGTCTCCTGATTTGATGAATTATTCTGACACGCCGTTATACACGAAAACGCGCATGCCATAATAAATAATATCTCTATCTTTCTCTTCGTTTCTTTCACTATACGTTGTCTTTTTATCATATTAAATAACCTTTCAAACTGAACACCAGTCATTGGAATCATTTCGTATTTTTACAAAATATGAAATATCATCTGAGTGCCATAACTTCTTTCTTCAATCTGCAATACTTGTCATATTGCTCATCATCAAGTACAATCACCTCAGCATCTCTGATATCGCTGTATGCCGGCAGTTTGTCACTATCCTGGGAATCAATATACTTTGCCGGAACACTATCGCCATATGTATACTTTCCATATGTCGTACACTGCGGCATGTACACATATTCAGCATCACCATATCCTGCGTTTTTCAGTTTCTTGAGGAATAACACATATTCGGTTTCTTCCTGCATAAGCGTATATCCACACGTACAATCCATGAAATCGCCCACGCAGTCAACAGGCTCAAATATATATATTTCTTCTCCAGGTTCTGCATTTCCCTGATACACATGGTCTACTTCAGCCTTGGAAAACACACACTCCTGGTACAATTCCCTGTTCCACGTCTCGTCAAGATGCACCCTTACAACCAGTTCACCATCTGCCATAAGATCTGACACAGACTCTACACTATCGCCATCCACCATGCCCATAGAAACATCATCGGCATAATTAATGTCACAATATTCAACAACCGGATTTGTATCAATGAACGCCTTCAGGTCAGTATTATCTACAAATGTTCTCCGTGTAATCATACCTGCTGCTATTCCCAGCACTACGAGTAACAGCACTGCCAGCATTCCTTTTACTGCAATCTTATTCATCGCACACCCGACCTTCCGCCATTTCCAAGATAGCTGAGCAGCCTTCAATGTCCTGCGGGTTATGGCTTGCAATTATTACAATGGCGCCTCTTTCCGCTTCCTCATGGATAATTTTTCGCACCTGTTCCACACTCTTTTTATCAAGAGCATTCGTAGGCTCATCCAGAAGCAGGATATCCGGTTTTTCCATTATCGCCTGAGCTATTCCAAGCTTCTGTCTCATTCCCAGTGAATACTTCCTCACCACTCTTTTATCCGAAGGTTCAAGTCCAACCCTGACAAGAGCATTCTTTATATCATCTTCTGTCGCCTGTTTTCGTATGTCTGCAAGCAGCTTTAGTGTCTCCATTCCTGTATAGCGTTTCCAGAAATTAGGATTTTCTATCAGAACACCTATGTTCTCCGGATGATCTATATCCTTCTTTAATATCTTGTCATCTATATAGACACATCCACTGTCTGCCTTTATCAGCCCAGCAATAAGCCTTAACAGCATTGTCTTGCCAGAGCCATTTGCCCCAGTGATACCATATATCTTTCCACTTTCAAATTCACAGCTTACATTATCAAGAATTGTTACGCCCTTTATCTTCTTGGTCACATTTTCAATTCGAACTTTCATTATCCTGCTTACCTCCACTCTGTCTTTCTGGCAACTATCCCCTGACAGCATATAAATACCAGCATAAGCCCAAGCATCACACATGCACTCAAGGCTCTGCCAGACCATTCAATCCCATTTTGGATTCCCCACATAAAATATCCAGGCAATAACCTGAGCCCCTTGCCCACCTTCTCTGGTATACCGCACAAGGGTATAAGCTGGACAGCCTGGAACAGTATTACCGCAGCAATGCCTATCACAGGCTTTCCGATCAATGCCAAAATGTTCGCTGCAAGGAGCAGCACACACATATATAATGCATATATGCCCATATCAGCAAGATCACCCGGCACAGCTTCACCTTTGATAAGCGGAACTACAGCCATACATATAGCTGAAAGTCCAGTCAATGCTATGATTTCTATGCACATTTTAAGTGAATACCTGAACATAAGGCTCATTGTTCCCTTTGTCCGCGTGAATATAACCGACGCATTTCTATACAGATTTTCGCAAAAATAATCTCCCCATAATATATATAATGGAAGCTGCGAGAGTACCAGCATAGTATAAGATAAGAACATCCTGTTCACATCCATGAAATCAAGCGGCCAGTATGCCATATAAAATGCCGTCCCCACATCACTGCACCCATAAGCTCTGACAAATATCAATATATATATGAGTAGCGCAACTCCGCACCTTGCTGTATTCTTCTTCATAAGCATCCCCTTATTTCATTTTTGGAAGATATTGCATCGTTGCAGCCTTCCTATATAAAACAGCCATCATAATCAGAATAATCACAATATTCATAGCCGTCACGCTGACAATCTCCGCCACAGACGATAGCACATCTATATGAAACATCATATAATAAAGTCTGGTGTAATGAGCAACATTTTCCATTCTTGGAACAAATACAGAACTGTTAAACAACACGAATACAATGTAATCCAGCAGGAATGTCCACACAGCATTACACGTATATGAAAATATAAGTACAAACAGCATTCCTATTTCTATCCATCCAATACCCTGAAGCAGTGTCTGAATCAAAATATATCTGACATTTTCCTTTTCCCACCAGCCAGGCGCTGATGTACCTATTATGAGATATGACCCAATACTCAAAACCAGGCTGAAAGACACGCTTCCGAACAAAATCTGTCTGATGATCAGCCACATATGGCTGGTGACTGAACTGCATCTGACCGCCACTATATCCATGTGCCACATGCTGCATAACGGAATAAGAAAAAGACAGAACACCAACGCATATAATCCTATCACATTTCCCTCCAGATAAAGATCTGTATACATCTGTTCCAGACCCAGCTCTTTTCTCTGACTACATCTCATAACAAGAAATATGATAAGGTATATACACAAATATGCGCACCATATAAGCTTTCTATTATGCCTTACACTAATCTTCATCAAAGACAATCCTTTCTACAGCCCACACCTATCATACACGCACTAATAATCAATGTCACAACTGCAAATATCACAATTGACCACCCACTTCCATATGGATTCATGCTCATAATATCTGTACCGATAACATCACTGTCTGCCAGAGCCGTTACACCTGACCAGAGTATATTGTATACAAAAGCAGATATGAGTATCACATATCGGTTTGCACCAAACGCTGTCGACAATGCAAATGCAAATAGCGCATATAAAGCCACTAATCCGCCTCTTATCAATATATAAACTATTACATTGACATACGGATGATACGCATATAGTGAACCAAACTCCCTATCCGGCTCCGGCGGAAGGAGTGTGATATATATTGCATTTCCCCCGGCACGACCTCTCGCATCAAAAGTCACCAGGCTTATTGCAAGGCTTACAAGCAATGTCAAAGTAACCACGGCAAATGCCACAGATGCAACTGTTGCAGCTTTGCATATTATATTTTTCTTTTTACTCTCCCTTGTAAATATCACGTTGGATAAACCACAGCTTCGTTCTTCATAGAATATGTCCGCTACCAGCAGACACGCCAATATAGGCAGAAAATCTGAGAATATAAGCTGAGTTATGTTGGAGCACACATTGTGAATGGCTGTGTAACTATATGCACCTCTTATATATGTCACCTCTTTTCCCCACCACTGTGCACATGTTATAAGCTGATTTACGATAACTGCTGCCACCATAAAGATGGCAGTTCCCCAGAACTGCCATCTCTCAATTACTTTTTTTAACTCTCTTGCAAACATAATTGTATTCCTCTTCTAATTAAAACGTACCACTCCTGATACCTTGATTCTGTTTTTGAATATGCTTACTGTCGATTTTGCATTTTCTGCTCTCAGATTTGCACGAACCCCTTTTTGATAGTACTCCTTCTGCTTGTCACAGTATTTTACCTTGTGAACAGCCTTATCTGATATATCATTCACAAAGTAGTCTGTCCAATAATGCCAACCTCCATTGTAATAAGTCCTCATCCAGAAGTCTATTTTCTCACATTTAGTATATTTAGTGACTCTAAACTGTCCATAACTTCTATTATTTTCCTTTATTGCTGATGCCAATGTTACATTAACACTTCTGTCTGGAAGCGAAACATTTGAAAATGTTACTCTATTAGTACAACTAGTCTTCGCCTTTCCAGCAGCACTTACATATGTACTTACTCCAAATGTTCCTACACTAACAATTAATAATATAACAAAAGCCATCTTTATTCTGCTTCTTTGATTCTTCACCTAATTTACTCTCCTTTTAATATACTACTATTACGTTTGCAGTTAAAGTTACAACATCTTACAACTAACTTAAGATTATACCTTACGAAGCAGCCACCACAACCAATCAACATATCCTTCATACAACATGTGCTTCCCCCCCCTTTTTTCGCTATCTTGCAGACAAATGTCTCAATTATGCAGTTTTTAATAAATCCACAAAACCCACCATGCCTCTGCCACCTCAGACTGTATTACGAAACTTCCCCATTTACAACACTTATTCAGTGAACGGTCATAAAACACGGTGAACGGTCAATTTTTCAGCAAAAAACATGCAATCGTTTAAGACTGCATGTTTTTCTATTACTTCTTTATCATTATATCTGCAATAAATTTACTGCCCTCTATTTTGTAACTTATATCGCCATCATAACGGTTTACGATATTTTCCACATTTTTAATTCCATATCCATGATTATGCTTATCATCTTTCGTTGTCTCCAGCCTGCCATCACTCCATGACAGCTTATCATCACTGAAGCTGTTGCAGACACTTATATACGTGTTCATTTTCCCCTGATGGATATCGAATACAATGCTTTTATCTCCGCTCTCCTGTCTGTCCACTGCCTCCACTGCATTTTTCAAGAGATTTGACACCAAGATACACAGATCTCTGTCGCCAATTGAAAGCTTATCTGTCACATACCCTGTCACCCGGATATCACAAAACTCTCTCACAGGATACAGATAGTAGTTGAGCATAGTATTGACAATCTCATTTCCAACATCATAGCTTCTCTTGCTTATGTCTGATATGTCATGCATCATTTCACTCACATACTTATCCAGCGCATCGTATTCACCGCGGCTGCAAAAGCCTCTTATCTCTGTAAGCTCAGATATGATATCATGCCTGAACTGCCTGGTAGCATTCTCCCTTTCCAGTAAATTCTCAAAATACTCTCTCTGCTGTTCATTGTAACGCTCCAGACCTTCATTCTCTATCTGATACTCTGTCTTGACATTAAAGTAATATATCATTCCAAATATTATGATAAATATAACTATGCTCCCCACTGTAGTCACCACAAATCCAGCAGTTTCCACTTTCGGACTTTCCTCAAGACCTATAAAAGAATCAAAGAACGTTGTCATCATCATAACTGCAAATACCGCAGCAGATACCATGACACTTATACGCATCGGAAGAAGGAATGCATCTTTCCCTAATCTGCGCCCCAGCAAAAAGTAGTATATCAACATGATAAGTATGGTTGCTGCTATGCCCATAGCAACAAGGCTCCTCTCGTCTGGCATAACCTTGTACTTTATGGCAAGTCTGACTATTCCTTCAAACATTTCCAACACCGGAGATGCCACAATCATTATATTTACCGCACTTCTGAAAGACATGCCGTACAAAACCACTGCCAATATAAATGCATATACCGCCGCCATCAAATTGATGATAAGCTGCGAATCCAAAATCACCGTCAGTGCGCACAGCACTGTTCCGGCAACAAGCAATGCTCCTCTTAGCTTGTTGCATCTTATCCTAAAACGCTGCCCTCCCAGTACATAAAAATACACAATATACTCTATCACGATCAGCAATATAACCATTATGTTATAAGCATACCCCCCCATTATCTTCACCCCATCATCCGGTCAAAATCAACCATTTTCTGTAATACATCTTTATATCTGCGTCTTGCTATAGGTATTGCCTTATCATCATCCATTACAATACGATACTTTGTAATGCCTTTGACATGCTGCATATTTATAATATAGCTTTTATGTATCTCAATAAACAATCTCTCATCAAGTTCACCTAGGATATTTCCAAGTCTCTCTCTGCTTTCATATCGCCTGTACTTGCTATATATTTCCAGATAATCTGACTTTGCCTCTATAACACAAATATCCCTCTGCATTATCTCACACTCTGAACCATTATATCTGACCTTAAGAAGCTCCTGTCCCGCGGACGATAATGTCACATAATCCAGTGCTTCAAACAATTCATCCTCTTCAACAGGTTTTGTCACAAATCTGACAGCCCCTATCATAAAGGCTTCCTTAAACCGTTCTCTTTTCCCTGTCAACATAACAATCGTGAGTTTTCTGTTTTCTTTTCTCAATATTCTTGCCGCCTCTATTCCATCCATTCCAGGCATATCAATATCAAGAAGTACCGCATCCCCGTGTTCTCCCAGCTCTATAAGCTCTTCGGCAGAATAACAGTCTTCCAACTGTATTACTACCGATTTTTTCTGAGTATATTGAGCTGCATATGCTCTTATGTCCTCATGTATCTGACGCTCATCGTCACATAGAATTATCTTCATTCTTTTCCTCAATATTTAATTTTGTATATTTTTACTATTACATGCTGTAATCCAACCAAGTGTAATTATATACACCAAATAAGATATCGTCAATCTGACATTTTTATGCAAAAAACCGGCGCAGGAGGGAGGTTCCTGCGCCGGTCATCAACACTACGAAATGTATTTTATTTACTAGGCAGACGCATTATATGCGCTTCGCGCGGCGTCTGCATGCTTTGTGAAATATTATTCAATTGTTATATACTTTGACTTTGGCTCTTCCGGTTTCTTCTCAATCTTTGGAACTGTGAGCTTAAGCACACCGTCCTCAAACTTGGCCTTGATATCTTCCTGAGTCAGATCCTTGCCGACATAGAATGTTCTGCTGCCTGAGCCACTGTAACGCTCCTTGCGGATATACTTTGTCTTCTTATCTTCCTCTGTGGTCTCACTCTTTGTAGAAGCGTTCACGATCAGATATCCATCCTTGAGCTCTATCTTCACATTCTCTTTCTTAACTCCTGGGAGATTCATCTCAACTGTGTATGCATCCTCACTCTCTGCTACATCAGCCTGCATAAATCCATTCATCTGCGTCTGCTTTGGTGCTGCATAAGTCCTCTCAGGATATCCAAAGAAATCATCTAAAAAGCTATCTCCAATAATACTAGGCATTAACATAAGTCATCTCTCCTTCCAATATCTATCCCCTCTGCCTTTATCGCATCAGGTATATACATGTTAATAATTTCGTTTCCTTTTCAAAGGATCGCTTCAAGGCTTATCGTTAATTTCTATTTAGAAGCTCTTTCCTTTGACTGATTATGTTATACCACTTTTATTAGCACTCGTCAATACCGAGTGCTAATAATTTTTGTGAAAAAAATGTGAAGTCCAGCTTTATAGGACTTCACAACCTCACACATAAAACACCTTTTCATCCTCAAGCCTGAAACATGCAAGTCTTGCGTTCTTTTTCCCTGTATATCTCATCCAGCATCCACAGTCTATATCATAGAACAAAAAATCTCTCTCCTCATCATACTTACGAAATACCCGTCCATCATTATATGCAAATTCTTCCTCTTTGGTCGTAGGAGTATGCCCCGCCACAACCATGCCGTGCATGATGCCGCCATTTGTAAATCCATCACCCCTGGCATTCATATAGAATTCTTCCCTTGAGCTGTACCTGGCCTTAAGTTCCGGCGTATCAAGCCTTCTGATGTATCCGGCATGGACTACTATGCATTTTCTGTCAGACACTTTCGTCTCATACAGATACGGCATGCTCTTTATCCGATCCGCCCATGCACATAACCGCGAGAAAGTATATCCGGATTCTATCAGCTCGTATACCGTCTCACAGCGGTCAAACTTTACGCTGGCATCTTTTTTCGCAAGCTTTTTCATCGACTGGTACAAAGTTTTCGTGTCCTGCAGGCTATCCCTGTCAAGATCCATTTTATAGCTGATGATCCTCATCGCCTCTATATTCTGTGCAAAGTCCTCATCGTGATTGCCGCGTAGCAAAATGACATTTGGCGGAACATTCCTTATCCATTCCAGCACCTCGGCATTCTTTGGTCCCTTATCTATATAATCTCCCGCACATATCAGAGTGTCACTGTCCTCTAAATTTATCTTCTCAAGCATCCGGATCAGCTCGTCATAGCATCCGTGAATGTCTGATATTACATAACTGCCCATATTTTTCCTCCCATATCATACTTCATATCGAACATATACTAGTCTTATTTCTGTAAATGTCAACACCATCTGAAAGTAAATTCTGCGTAAATGTCCTGTCAGACACAAAAAGTCATCCGGACTTTATCCGGATGACTTTGTATTCCTCTTTTAATAGTTTTCTTCAGTTACTTTTTAATATATCATCTCACATACCCATCTGATCACAAACATACACGCCAGACATATGCTTCCCCAGCTTGATTTCTTTTTAGCCGCCAATATTATGCATAAAATAAGCAATGATCCTGCACAAATAAGTGACACCACATTTATTCCCATATTAAATGGAACAAGTTTAAAATCATGCAGTATCTCCAATACCAATAAAGCTATTATAACCATAGTCTCTAATATCTGAACTATCTTCATATCAATACCTACCTACCTTTACTATGTATCGCGTCGTTTTATAAATCTGTCTTCTACCTAAACGTGTCCTATAATATTTTTTCGTCCTCACTTTAATTGTTATACCATGTTTGTTAGATGCAGTGTGTCCTAATACTGATGACACTGCACCACATATAGTTACCGCTGCTACTAACGGATTTGAAACAGTTATAGCACATTTCTCTAAAATCAAAAAAGCAAGTCCTAAACCTGATGATGCATCCCCTGAAAGAGCAGCAATTTTCTTATAAGAAACTTTATACGTTTTATCACTCACCCGCGTAGAACTTCTTGCCATGTTGTACTTACCTATATCTATAGTTTCTATCAAACGAACATCACTATTTCTTACATACTGTTTTATTAAATATTCCTGTTTATAAAAATTTTGTTGCTGTGTTTTTTCATTCGTTTCTGCCATTGCTGCGGTTGGTTTTATCAAAATCATAATGCAAACCATCAATATACATATTATCCTTTTCATTTATACCTACATCTCCTATTATTAGATAGTGGTATTTTTTATAGACCATCCCCAAGGTCTTTATTGTTTTCACTTTGTAAACATGTCTTTAAAATTTAAAAACTTACCTTTTACTTTTTGTGGAAATATCTCCACGCAAAAATCCATATAGAACTCACACTCATCTCTACCCTCCCTAAAAGGCAAACTCCATTTTCTGTTTGTCCTTCGTTTGGTAGAGTACCCCTGCAAATTCAGTATTTCCAGCATTTTTCTGCAAACGGTTTAAATACTCGACGAACGGTTACTTTTTACTCTAATTTGTGACACAAAACAATTATCTTCTTTCTTATACTCAGCATATCCATCATATCTTCGAAGCGTATTTTCTATGTTTTTTATCCCCAATCCGTGATTTTTCTTATCCCCTTTTGTCGTATATATTTTTCCAGCCTTTGTAATACCAGTGTGTTCAGTACATGTGTTTCTCATATTGATCTGTAGAAAGATATTTCCGCTCTTTATCTCAAAAAATATGTATTTTTCTTTATCCGGCACTTGCTCAATCGCCTCCACCGCATTTTTCACAAGATTTGACACAAGAATACACAAATCTCTCCTCGCTATATCCAGTGAATCAGAAATATATCCTTTCACATCAATTTTACATTTATCCTTGATCGGCAATAAATAATAGTTCAGTATCGTATTGACTATCTCGTTGCCTACATCATAATCATATTTACTGATGGATGATATGTCACTCAGCATCTCGTCCAGATAACTGCCCAGTTTCTTATATTCTTTCCTGTCTTCATAATTCTTCATCTGGATCAATTCTGCAATAATATCATGGCGGAACTGCCTCGTTCTCTGTTCCTTTTCCAGCAGCTGTTCAAAATATTCTCTTTGCTGCTCATTGAAGCTTTCCAAGATTGAATTTTCAATCTGATATTTGTTCTGAACATTAAAGTAATATATCATCAGGAGGATCAGTACAACTATAACTACACCACCGGCTATAACAATCCCCAGCCCTATCATTTCTCCATCTATTTGCAAAACATCCACCAAAACAAATGTAAAATATGAGATCATAGCCTCTATCGCAAACAGTGCAGCAGCCACCACAAGACTCATTTTTCCGGGCAAAAGAAACGCATCCTTGTCAATTCTTCTTCCTATAGTCCAGTAATAGATCCATATAATTGCCACTACAACCACTGTATAAACGATGTTTACATATTCCGGATCCAGCTTAACGCCATACATCAATATGAATTCAAAAATGCTTTCAAGTATTGACAGCAATGGGAAACTTACAAGCGCCAGCTTTATGGTCTCTGATACTCTTAGACGATATATTTGTGAGTTGATCAGCACGCCACTTATGATCGCAGGAACGCAGAGAATGTCCAGATTCCCTATTCTTATAGACAAAACTAATAACAGCACACTGATGCACAAAGTCACAAGCATTTTCCAGTCATACTTTATATTGGCCCGTTTCCCCCAAAATACATAGTAAAATGATATATATTCTATATTGATCAGCAAAAATAATATGCCATACAACATATTTTCTTCTCCCCCTTATCTGCAGTTCACGTCAAACTCTATGATCTTTTGATGTACTTCTTTACTTTTTCTCCTTGCTACAGATACCTTTTTCCCTCCGGATAATTCCACATATCCATTCTTTATATCGCTGACATATAACATATTCACAAGGTAGCTTCGATGAACATATATAAACAATCTATCATCCAGATTTTCCGCCAAATCTTTTAATGAATGATTGCTCTCACAGACCTTATCTTTCAGATATATTTTTACATAATCTCTTTTCGCCTCCACCATATAGATATCTCTCTGGCGAACGGTGCAATCTTCCCCATTATATTTTACTGTGACTGTGCCATACCCAGCGAGTGACGCCACTGCGCTGTCCAGCGCCTCAAACAGCTCATCTTTCTCGATGGGTTTTGTCACAAATCTCGTCGCACCTATCTTAAATGCATCTTTAAAACGCTCCCTTTTACTCGTGAGCATTATAATATTGCATTGTCTTCCGCTCTTTTTCAGCGCAGCGGCAGCCTCTATCCCATCCATAACAGGCATGTCTATATCCAATAATAATATATGTATCTCTTCTGTCTCATTAAGCAGCATCTGTGCAGAATCATAATGTGACAGCTTATATACACATTTTCTGGATTCCCTATATTCTATTAATTTCTCCTCAACTTCTCTGTGAGTCAGCTCTTCATCATCACATACAGCAATATGGATATTTTCTATATTTCCCATATTTTCTATCTTCTCCATACCCCTTTATATCATTGTCGATCAATCCCTAAACAACATTAATCATCATAAGATGTCTGATAATTATTCTATAATATTTCTATTTGGATCTAATATCACATTTTATAAATTATATTATTGCTATAGATAATATTCAAGAATTGTGCTTCCACCATATATATGATAAAATTTACTCAGTTAGTATGCTCTAACCAAATAGTTTGGTTGGATCTGTCAGCCCCATCACTGCGGATTCTGATGGGCTGCCATCAGGTTATGGGAGGTAAATAAGATGAAACGGGCATATTCAGTATCGAGCTATGCAAAGCTCTATAAAAAATACTGCAAAGAGAATCTTTCGTCCGAGGCGGATGGTATATTCAAAAAGGCTGATGAATATTACAGGGAATTCATGCGCAAGGACATGCCGGATCTCGGCAAGAACATGATGGCGACCAACATGTATGACTGGTTTACCATTGTATCATTCTATGAGGCAAGCGGCCACAGGCTTGACGGCGAGGTTCTTCTCACCATCAAACGGGATGCCGCTGAAAAGATGAAATTCCTTGGGAAAATAGTGAATGGCAACAGGAGCAACTGGCCATACAAGCTATTTGAAAAGACTTATGTTAAATTCAACAAGATGCAAAAAGAACACCAGGCAAAAGGCGAATGGATGGATAGTTGGAAGGTTGAGATCAACCCGGATGGAAGGACTGAAGGGTTCTGCTTCCATCTGATTGGATGTCCTATAGCGAAGCATGCAAAGGAGCACGGCTATGCGGACCTGCTCCCTTATCTGTGCAGGACTGACCACTACCTTGCGGAGGTCATGCACGCCCGCCTGATCCGTACACAGATCGAGGCTCTTGGCGGGGATTGCTGCGACTACTGGTATGTCGGCGACGAGAGTCCTGCACTGGAGCAGTATAAGGATCTTGAGAAGATATAACTACAGATCAAACCAGTCAAGCACCTCAACCTGTTCAAGATTCTCGTCCGAATGCTCTATCTCCCTGGAATATCTGTAAGAGAGCTCTATGAGATCATCCGCCGACAAAGTCTCACCATTTCTGAGCCATCTAGCCATGAGCAGCATATAGAGTTCAACCGCATGTCCGACGCATGCGTTTACCTTGCCGGATATATTATCGTCGTACACTGCGCCGAGAAGATATATCGAGATGAAGTAGACTATGATCTGTTCAAGGAATATGTCCATCGTCATGCGAAGCACACCCTCAATCACATTGTCCTCAGTCACAACACTCTCAGCAGTATCCGATTCCTGTCCAGGATGACAACCTGTAACCTCGCAGTTGTCCCTCCACCACTTTTCAAACCATTTCTTATTCTCCATGAAAACTTTCTCACCCTGTCCAAACAGCAGCTCCTGCGACTCTATGAGCACATCCTCCCAGTCATCATACAAAAGTTCAAGATCTTCAATGAGAAACATAGCCTGCTTCTGAAGTAACATATACTCTTCATGGTCTCCGTGGATCTGTGGCTTATCCTGCTCCTCACACTCATCCCACATGACCAGATCGCCCTCGTCATAGTGTCTCTGAGCCGACGCACCGATCTGAATCACCCGCTCTATTCTGCTCCGTATGTCCACACTTCTGTCCTGAATGACATTCAGTATCGCCTCCCGGATATCCTCCAGATTGGAATAAAGGAAATAATCAAAGTCATCGAACATCTCGTCCTCGTCATCTTCCTCAGTCACAAATGTAACCTTATCCGTGATGTTCATCAGTATACGTGCCACCTCAGGACATGAAAGTGATAACGAAACCTCGCGCACATTCTCGAATTCTTCCGTATGTCTCGGATATTCCCTGCAGGTGGTACAAAGGCTTTCCTTACCCATATGTATATACAGATCACACAGCATGTCATCTCGCAAAAATGCACACTTTCCACTTCTGCCATGCCTGAAAACGCCCTCTTTCCAGTTCACTTTCCTGTGAAGCTCCGGTCTGTAATCTCCATCGTACTCCTGATACCTTTCAAGAGAATCGTCATCTATCACTATCTGCCATTTGCCGCAGCATGTGTCCGGGCATTTGTCCGCTATACAATTGAATTTCTTATAATAATCCGGGTATGTGTAAATCATATGTACTCCTTTATATATAATCATGCCATTATTCCATTCATCGGCTCTGCAGCACGATCACGAACTTGTTACCGCCCTTTTGGGGAATAACACTTAACATTCTGCCCTGTTTTTCTATGATCTCCCTTGACAGATAAAGGCCTATTCCAACACCATCCTTGTCACCGGAATTTCTGCCACGGTAAAACCTCTCAAATATATGTGTACGCTCATCCTCTCCTATTGGTTCATTCTCATCTGTCACACTGATTTCAACCGTGAGCCCTAGTTTTCTGACCGACAGGACTATCTCACTTCCAGTTTTTCCGTATTTTATCGCATTATCCAAAAGATTGAAACACGCTTCCGCAGTCCATCTTCTGTCATGCTGTATATCACATTTCACCTGTTCATCGTATCTGATAGTTATATCGGCGTTTTTCGCACTCACATATACATCTTTCACTGCCTGCAGCACAGTGTCATTTATACTCTGGCTTTTCACATCGAGATTGATAAGTCCGCTTTCCAGTCTGGATACCTTTATCATACTCTCCGAGAGAAATGACAAGCGCTCCACCGCCAGTTCAAGGACTTGCAAGTACCTAGTACGCTCATCATCACTTATATCCGGATTTTTTAGAAAATCCGTGTACATCCTCAGGTTCGATATCGGTGTCTTCAGTTGATGGGAAAGATCCGATACCAGCCCCTTAATATTCTCATGCTCCAGCCTCTCTCTGGAATTCTGAAGCTTCAGTGCATCGATTATCTTGTCAACCTTGCTCTGCAGCCTTGATACCAGCGAATCCTCATCTTCCGGAAATACCTGCTGCCGTTTCAGCTCAGAGAGATTGTCCAGAAGATCCGACATAGCTGCCACGACCTCCGAAATAAAGTCATCATCTGCCTTCTGCAGCAGCCTTATGACAACAAACACAACTACACCACACGCCAGTGCACCTATGGCCGCAAGTATTTTTCCTGAACATACATACTCAAATACTGCTAAAAACACAAACAAAAGAAGTGAGCATACATACAGCATCCTCACTCTCTTCGTATATTTACCATAGTTTTCAATATATTTATCCATATTATCTCTGTTATATACCCCTGCCTATGTCTCGCCAAATGTATATCCAATTCCAAACACCGTGATCACGTACTCCGGATTGCCGGCATCCTTTTCTATCTTCTGACGCAGTCTTCTGATATGCACATTCAGCGTGTTCTCATCCACATAATTTTCATTGTCATCCCAAATCTTCTGTATGATCATATCCCTTGTGAGAACACGCCCCTTATTTTTTATCAGCAGTTCCAGTATCCTATATTCCGTAACGGACAGCTTTATCGGTTCATCCGATATGTACACCTGCATCCGCTCAAAGTCAACACTCATATCCCCATAATGAAAACGTTCGCGCTTTACCCCATCCAGTGCATTTTCACTTCTTCGAAGGACTGCCTCTATCCGCTGATACAGAAGTTCCATGGAAAACGGCTTCGCTATATAGTCATCGCAGCCGGCCCGGAACCCCTCTATCATATCAGCCTCCGTATCTCTTGCCGTGAGGAAGATGATCGGGACCTTTGTGCTTTTTCTCAGTTCTCTGCAATAGTCAAGACCCTTTCCATCGGGAAGGTTTCTGTCAAGCAATATCAGATCGAAACCATGTTCCAGACAGCCATCCGCCTCCTTGCATGAGTACGCAGTTTCAACTTCGTATCCCCTCTTTTCAAGGAATAGCTTTACACCTCCACATATGATCACATCATCCTCCACGACCAAAATACGTTTCATACTTTCTCCTATCAATTACATGCTGATTCCATGTCATTTTCACGACTCCCGGTCTGCCAAATTACATGCTGATTCCATGTCATTTTCACGACTCCCGGTCTGCCAAATATCTATGATGCTTCTCTCAGCCGACTTGTCACCGTATCTTTTGTCACAAGTCTGAACACCATCGCCGGAACCACAATGCATATAGCAAACAGCACAACAACGACTCCGGCAACAAGTACATACGGATAATGAAATACTGCATAATCGGCTATATTCACACTTAGCCGGCCAGCTCCATACATCATAAGGCTTCCAAGCGTCACAATAAGTACTGTTGTTATAATACCATAAAACATGCCTTCGTACATAAGCATATTACGTATCTGCCTCTTTGTCATTCCAACGCTCTCAAGCACTGCCAGTTCCAGTTTTCTCGTATATACACCGGTGATCATGACATTGATATAATTCACCACTCCGATAAGTATCAATATGATCGACATTCCACCACCTATCACCTCAAGCGACAGCATAGACTTCTTGAATTCCGAGCCCTCCACCGACTTGATATCACTCCCGGCTATGATTGGATTTTCCTTTACGATGCGCTGTACATATGGTGTCACTTCTGTTTCTTTTCCTTTCTCCGCATCCGCAATGATGCATGAGATCTCCGCATCCGGAAACAGATCATCCATTACCGCATCACTCACAAATATCGCCTCCGGAGCTCCACCAAGTACCCAGTAGTATCCGGCGGTGATTGCTGACTGCTCTGTCCTCATCATGGCTGCACCGACTGAGATCTGTCTCTTCCTGCCCGTCTGGTCATTTACAAGTGTCAGAGTCTTATCCGTCATCCGCTCCGACGCTGATATGGAATCTACATAACCTATCAGACATACCTCTCCTTTTTCGAATGCATCTATATCAATCTTCTGTCTGGCAGTTTTGTTGTAGAGCTTTATCATATCTGAATTGACCGATATCAGCGGTGCCCCATACTGTGCCTCACTGTTGGTCGTTGTCTCATAAAATGTCGCAAGAGATTCCGGGTCATCCTCGGTCTCAATAAACGGTGCATAAAGTTCAGCATCAAATGGCAGTCTTACATTTGCGCTTCTGTCCACCTCTACAGTACCCATACCCGGAATGTTTCGCATCTGATCCGCGATATCTGCCATGGTCGCCTGAGGCTTAGAGTTATCTGATTCTCCGTCGCCATATAGCACATAATCATTGTGAATATAGTGCTCTATATAACTGTCCGCATCCATGCATGATATAAATGTATTCACACACAGAAATGTAACTGAACCCATGAATATTGATGCGAACACAAGTATACTTCTCTTTTTTTCACGAAACACATTCCTCCATGCCATCTTCCAGGGCCTTCCTCCACTGGTGGACTTATATCTTGTTCCCGATATATTTCCAGCATATTTCATAGCATCGATTGCAGATATCTTCCCGGCATATTTTGCCGGTTTCCTTGCACTTATAAATACAGTTGCAAATGCAAATACCACGGAAAATACATATATTCCCGGATTGAAACTGACCGCCGATGAAAGTGCAGCTTCCCTGTCTATCGACAGCATGTTCATAGCAAGAGGAACAACACCAAATGACACCGCCGTTCCTAGGAGTACACCTATCGGAATTCCTATACAAGCCAGATATAATGCCTGTTTTTTCACTATCTTCTGTATCTGGGACATCGTGGCTCCGATGGTCTTCAGCATTCCATAGAATCTTATATCCTTTGTAACAGATATGTACATTACATTATATATAAGAAGATATCCACTAAGGAGTATCATAAGAGCTATAATGCCTATACTTATAGCTATAAAAACACGGTTTGAACCATTTTCAGACTGAACATCATATTTCACTTCAAACTTCTGGTCCTGTCTCAAAGTAACATTCTTCTCAAGTTCATCTTGGAGTTTATCACCCTTGCCCTCCTTTGCGGAGATACTGACACGTCCATCCTTCTGCATATCTATTCCCTGGGAATCCACATATTTCTTTGACACCAGACATACGCTGCTCTTGGCAAATCCTGTGTACCAGCCTGAGAGCACAAAATTTTTTCTCTCACCATCCATCACAAACGTAACATTCTGACCTACCTTCGGCGACGTGATACCCATATTGTCAAGTATCTGCTTTGTGAGCATTATCTCATTCTCATCCTTCGGATAACTGCCATTTATATCGGTTATGGCAGGTTTCAGATTCTCATTAAATTCCGTGTCATCATCATACTGAAGCAGATAACTGTACTTGCCTGATTCTGTGCTTACCGTCTGTGCATCAATCTGTATTCCCGCCGCAAGAAGTGACGGACAGGACTTTATATCATTTATCTGACCTTCAGATGGATGCTCCATATATATAGAAGATCTTGTTCCCTGAAGTCTGAGCTGCATCTGGTTAAGATTTTTAGCTATGGAAAATCCCAATGTAAATACAGCCGTGAACATAAATGTTGTGAGAACGATCGCCAGAATAACAATTACATTTCGCACTTTATTCTGCTTTAACATGCGGTGATATATCCTGTTCACCGCCGCCTGGTTATTGTTTCTAAGCATCCTTCTCACCCCCATCTGGTACTCCTGCTGAGAAGATCCTGCCATCTTCGATCCGTATCATCTGGTCTGCCATGGTTGCTATCTCTTCATTATGAGTGATCATCACTATCGTCTGTGCAAACTCTTTACCAGTCAGCTTTAACAGTGCAATGACATCCATGCTGGTCTTGCTGTCCAGATTGCCTGTCGGCTCATCAGCCAATATGATAGAAGGTTTTGCTGCCAGCGCTCTGGCTATCGCAACCCTCTGCTGCTGGCCTCCTGACAGCTGGTTCGGCATGGAAAATTTCTTTTCCGATAAGCCGAGCACATCCATAATTTTATCTACATACGCAGTGTCTATCTTTGTTCCATCCAGCTCGATCGGAAGCACTATATTCTCGTACACATTTAATATTGGCACCAGGTTGTAATTCTGAAAGACAAATCCTATCTTTCGTCTTCTGAATATCGTAAGTGCCTCATCGTCCATTTCAAAAATAGCTTTGCCGTCCAGTATAACATCTCCTGATGTTGGCCTGTCGAGACCTCCTAAGAGATTTAGAAGTGTTGACTTTCCGCTTCCCGAACTGCCTATGATAGATACAAATTTTCCCTCTTCAATATCAAGTGACACATCTGTAAGCGCATGCACGACATTGTCTCCTGTTCCGTATGTCTTTGTAAGATTGTGGGTTGATAATATATTCATGATACCTCTTCCTTTTCATTTTCTTGTCTGTTCTATCTGATGATTTTATTCTAACATCCACATCTTACAATCTTATTACGTTTAATATTAAGATTTAGTGGTCACTGCTTACATTATCAATATATTAAAAGACCCAGCCCCTGTTAATAAGAGACTGAGCCTTTGATTTCTATCCATTATTTATGACTGTTTCTATACTCCGCCTACAGGTTGGCTGCCAGCACCTGCTCCATAACCTGGAGCACTCCACGTTCCTCATTGGATGGGGCGCGGAATCTTGCAAACTTCTCCATGCCAGGCTGCGCATTTGCCACGATATAGCTGTAATATACCGTCTTCAGCATCTCCGCATCATTGAAGTTGTCGCCGAATGCCATCATCTCGCTGGTATCGATACCAAGAAGTTCTCCGATCTTTCTCATGGCCATTCCCTTATTGATACCTTTATTCATGATGTCGATCCATTCTCTTCCGCCCACAGTGACTGAGAAGTTATCTCCAAAACGTGGCGTATAGATCTCTTTGTACTTCACGGCTGCATCCTTATCTGGAGCAAATATCGTAAACTTATTGGCCTCGACGTCAAGGCTTCTCATATCATCAACAAACACAAGATTACTGAGAAATGCTTTGAAAAACTTCGCATACTTCTCATGTTTTTTCAGGACATATGCTCCGGATAGAGCACACAGTACAGCAACACCATCCGTCTCGTCCTCCACAAAGCGTATCATACTCTGGTACTCTTCCACATCCATCAGGCTCTTGTATATGATCTTGCCACAATTGGAAATAGCCGCACCGTTATCACCGATGACCACCATCTTATCCATCTTGTCTCCGAACATATCCCTCAGGGTGTACATCGGTCTTCCGCTGGCTACAACAAAACGAATCCCCTTCTCATCCAGCCTGTCAATGTAATCAAAGAAACCATCCGGGAGTTTTCCATTCTCCATAAGCAGTGTGTGATCCATGTCGGATGCAATTAATTTTACGTTCTTCATGACTTCACTTTCCTTACTTAAATAATAATGCACAATTCTTCTCCAGATCATACTCCCTTGTATAACCGTCATCATCGTACAGCATATAACTGCTGTTCTTATAACCGATCAGCTGCATTGTGGTCTTGTCAATATCAGCAACGCACTCCGCCACATCCACGACAGGTATACATTTGCCACTTCTTACAAAAAGGATAACTTCATTCAAAGGTACCTCAACAAAGTGATGTCCCGCAGGCATCTCCGTCTGCTCCACTGAGCCATCTGCCGTAAACCTTACAAGCATCATATTCTCTGGCAGATACACATATCTTCCGATGGCATTCTGCGTGTAAACCGGTGCGATCATGATCTCATTTCCAAGCATGAGCTGATCCTCAACATGAGCCGCAATCCTATCATCTGGATATTCAAATGCCAGTGGCTTGAACATCATGTCGTCCGTCAAGGCCGCCTTCATGTACTCGCTGTATATATATGGAAGCAATCGGTAACGGACACCGATCACATTCCTGAAATCTTCTATATGCTCAAACTGATAGCACTCCTGATTTCTTGTGCCCTCACAAGAATGGTCACGCATGAGCGGAGTGAACACACCGAGTGCGAGCCATCTGAGAAGAAGATCCCTTGAAGTATCACAGCCAAATCCGCCGAGATCCGCGCCCGTATACAGGAAACCGCACATATTCATGGACGGAAGCATCTTGATGTTGAGCAGGATGTGTGACCACCACGATTTGTTATCGCCCATCCAGACGCCGCCATAACGATGCATTCCTATATAAGACGATCTGGAGAACAAAAGTCGTCTCTCATCTGGTGAGATCTCGCGAAGCGCCTCGCCTGCCGCCCTTGTCATGTTATATCCAAAGAGGTTATGAACCTTGTCGTGACGCACCATCTCACCATCCACATTGTGATACATAGATGCGTAATCCTTCGGATTGTTGCCAACACCTGCCGCCATACCCGAGATGCCCCAGACATCGTCCACAGTCTCGTCCTTCTCAATGAACTTCTTCATAGCTTTCTTCAGCTCGCTCACGCCCTCCGGGGTGAAGAAGATCGCCGGCTCATTCATGTCATTCCAGAAGCCCTCTATACCTGCATCCGTGAGGATCTTATATTTTGCACCGAACCAGCGTCTCGCCTCAGGGTTCAGCACATCAGGGAAATGCGTATATCCCGGCCATACCGCCGCAACGAAATCACTTCCATCTGCTCTCTTACAGAAGTAGTTATTTGCCACGCCCTCCTCATACACATCGTAGCCTTTCTCTATCTTTACTCCGGCATCGATGATTGGGATCAGGCGTATATTATCCTTTTTCAGATTCTCCACATACTCCGAAAAATCGCCAAAGTCGTCATTTATGGTGAAATCCTTATAGCTGTCCATGTAATCTATATCCATGTAGACCATATCGATCGGGATGTGGTTCTCTCTGTATTTTCTCGCCACCGTCTCAAAGTCCTCCGGTGTCTTGTATCCCCAGCGACTCTGTCCAAATCCAAATGCAAACTTTGGCGGGATATAACTCCTTCCGATCATCTTCCTGAACTGCTTTGTGATATCATATGGGCTGTCACCTGTTATCACATAGATATCCAGATCTGCGCTGTCACAGAAAATGTGCAGCTCATCGCACTTCGTATATCCCACGTCAAATGTGATCGTGGATGGATAGTCAAAATACAGACCAAATGTCTGCGCTCCTGAAACTATAATAAAGTTGTGTGATGCATACAGTGAGTATACATCCTCGTGATGATGCGGATTGTCTGCATTGTTGCTTATGTACTTGTAGCCTCTCTTGTTGATTCCTCTGTTCGCCTCGCCAAGGCCATACACTATATCACTGTCCTCAAGACCAAATGTGTACGAAAATCCGGCTGTTAAGTCTATATTGCCGTGATCTGGCTGTCCTTTTTCTGCTGCGATATCTACCACTACTGATTCTGTCTGAAATGGCTTTCCGTATGTATACTTCTTTATCATGCTGTCACCTCTATGCATCTCTCTTTTTTCTTCTGTATCTCTTTTTCTTTCTCCTGACCGTCTTGCCGCGCTTTGCCGCCTGTGCCTTTCTGAATTCCTGTATCTGCTCGATCATGGCGGCATAATCCCTCTCGAACAGGATCTCACTTATCTCATGGTGCACGATCTCCGCCGGAAGTCTGTCAACTATAAGTGCCCTGACGAAATCCTTGCTCTTTCCCTTATACATCGGAAGGCTGTAGGTCTCCTGAATATGTGCAAGCTCCGGTCTCCACAATATACGTATGGTACGAAGCAGATCAGCCCGTGGATTTGGCTGCATCTCCCTGACCACGTAGAAATCGATCTTGTGAGTCAGCTTGTCTGACACTCCATCCTCCAGGCCTTCTGCATCTGGCTTGCCATCTGTATCTGACTTGATGCCTGTATCATATTCTTCAACAGATATGATCCCCCAGTAGTCTGGTACATGCTCTGCCACATGACCTGCATGTGTACTTCCCACCACCACGATATTCTGGTCAAAATATAGATCATAGTCTGCTACCTGACTCTCCAGCCGCGTGTATGTATCCGCATCACTTTTTATCTCGATTCCCACTATCTTGTCTGGAATGACCATTACCACATCCGCACGGGAGTTTCCGACGGTCTTCTCCTCAAGGATACGCACCTTGCCATATCGCTCCTCAAGGAAATCAAACAGGGGTTCTCGTATATCTTTATCTAATAACATTTTTCCTCCTGAAATCAATGGTTTGAAGTAATCCTTATATGTATTTTTGTCTGCAAAGTCAAGAAGCTCCCGCTTTAGCTGAGAAAACCAGGGCAGACCGCTCATAAAGTGAGCTTTCCGCCCTGGTTTCTATGTGAACATAATATTATCAGCCCTTGTTCACAAGCTCTGTGAACTTTTTAAGCGCATCCTTCGCCTCTGGTGAAATGTTCCTTGGAACTGCAATTCTCACGGTAACATAATGATCTCCATGGGTATTGCCGCCCCTCGCCTGGACACCCTTGCCACGAAGCCTTATCTTGCTTCCCGACTGAGTACCCGGTGCTATCTTGCACTTCACATCACCGAACATGGTGTGGACCAATATCTCTCCACCGAGAACTGCCGTGTCAAATGGCACAAGAGCCGTGGTGTATATATCCAGACCCTTTCTCTCATAACCTGCCTTGTCTCTTACATTGACCTTCAGCAGCATATCTCCAGGCTGCCCCTTGCCGGTTCCGGGATATCCCTTGCCAGCCAGTCTTATCACACCGCCGTTGTCTATACCCGCCGGAATGTGTACAGTGAACTGGGAACTTCCTCCCCGTCCATCATTGAACGACAGAGTCTTGTCGCAACCATATACTGCATCATCAAAATCTACCGTGACACTTGCCTCCATATCTCTGCCCCGCGCATTGAAGCTTCCCTGACCGAATCCGCCAAATCCGCCTCTCTGTGAGCGGCCACCGCCGCCAAAGAACGAGCCAAATATATCGCCAAACATATCACCGAAGTCTCCACCCTCAAAGTGGAAGCCTCCGCCTCCGAATGGATCACCACCGGCAACTCCGCCGGAGCCATCGAATGCAGCCATTCCAAACTGATCATACATCTTCCTCTTCTCGGCGTCAGACAGTACCGCGTAGGCCTCAGAGGCCTCCTTAAACTTCTCTGCAGCCGTCGCATCGCCAGGATTCGTGTCCGGGTGGTATTTCTTCGCCAGGGTTCTATATGCTCTTTTTATCTCAGCGTCTGTGGCTGTCTTTGATACGCCGAGAACTTCATAATAATCTCTTTTTGAAGCCATGATTCCTACCTCCCGATAAGCCTATGTATAGTTTAACACTATCTGTCAAGTGATTCCATATTTTTAATGTTAAAATACACACATATTATCTGGCAATTTTTAGTCATTTTTTATTTAATTAAAGTATAAAAAAAGCACCTCCACCGATGATTCCACCAGTGGAGATGCATTCGTATGGCTAATGCTATTATCCTACTGCTTTACGTTGAAAGCTTTGATTCCAGGATATACAGCTGAGTCGCCAAGCTGCTCTTCGATTCTGAGGAGCTGGTTGTACTTTGCAACTCTCTCTGATCTTGAAGGAGCACCTGTCTTGATCTGGCATGTGTTGAGTGCTACTGCGAGATCTGCGATAGTTGTATCCGCTGTCTCACCTGATCTGTGTGATGATATTGCTGTGTATCCAGCCTTATGAGCCATCTTGATAGCCTCAAGTGTCTCTGATACTGAGCCGATCTGGTTGAGCTTGATAAGGATACAGTTTGCGCATCCCATCTCGATACCCTTTGCAAGTCTCTCTGTATTTGTAACAAACAGATCATCACCGACAAGCTGTACCTTGTCGCCAAGTCTTGTTGTGAGCTTCTGCCATCCTTCCCAATCCTCCTCATCGAGACCATCCTCAATTGAGATGATAGGATACTTCTCAACAAGCTTTGCCCAGTGCTCGATGAGCTGCTCTGCTGTATACTCTGTTCCAGCCTTTGGAAGCTTGTACCAGCCCTTGCCCTTCTCGCTCTTCCACTCTGATGAAGCAGCATCCATAGCGATCTTGAAGTCCTTACCTGGCTCATACCCAGCCTTCTTTACAGCCTCGAGAATTGTCTCGATAGCTTCCTCGTCAGACTTAAGTGCCGGGGCAAATCCACCCTCATCACCTACTGATGTAGCAAGGCCTCTCTCCTTGAGGATTCCTGCAAGTGCGTGGAATACCTCTGCACACCATCTCAGACACTCCTTAAATGATGGAGCGCCAACTGGCATGATCATGAACTCCTGAACGTCAAGTCCTGATGACAGAGCATGACATCCACCGTTTACGATGTTCATCATTGGAACTGGAAGCTTGTTTCCTGAGATTCCACCGAGGAATCTATAAAGAGGAATGTCAAGTGAGATTGAAGCTGCTCTTGCTGCTGCGATTGAAACTGCAAGGACAGCATTTGCTCCAAGGTTTGACTTGTCCTTTGTTCCATCAGCCTTGATCATTGCTGCATCAACTGCATATATATCAGACGCATCCATTCCTGTAAGTACGTCATTTATAGTAGTATTTATATTCTCTACTGCTTTCTGAACACCCTTGCCGAGGTATCTTGACTTGTCTCCATCACGAAGCTCAAGTGCCTCAAACTCACCTGTGGAAGCTCCACTTGGCGCCGCACCACGACCTACTGTTCCATCTGCCAGATACACCTCCGCCTCAACTGTTGGATTTCCTCTTGAATCAAGGATCTCTCTTCCTATTACCTTTTCAATCTCAAGATAATTCATCATTTTTATATTTCTCCTTTCGTCGCGCGAGTATAACCCCTGCTGACCCTCCGATTCAGCAGTTTACAGAGGGTACAGGAGCTCACATGATCTACGATGTTAGTTTAAACTAACTTGCATTTAAAATCAACATGAGTAGTTGCTCATATTTTATCATTTAGCATTTTTCGTCATTATCCGAGTGCCACATCCAGCACCATCATAAGAGCGAAGCCCACCGCCGCACCGATGGTTCCTATATTGGTATGCTCGCCCGCCTGAGACTCAGGTATCAGCTCCTCTATGACCACATAGAGCATGGCTCCCGCCGCAAATGCAAGGAAATACGGAAGAAGTGGTGTGACCTGGACAGCCAGCAGTGCCGTGAGGAACCCTCCGACCGGCTCCACAGCTCCGGACAGCGTTCCATACAGAAATGCCTTCTTCTTGCTCATGCCCTCGCCAACAAGCGGCATGGACACAATTGCACCTTCCGGGAAGTTCTGTATAGCGATTCCTATGGAAAGTGCAAATGCACCTGTGATGGACACGCCCATATTGCCCATGGCTGCGCCGGCGTACACAACGCCCACAGCCATGCCCTCGGGGATATTGTGGAGCGTGACTGCAAATATCATCATGGTCGTCTTCTGAAGCTTTGACCTGACGCCCTCCGGTTTGTCACTTTCCAGATGAAGGTGAGGTATCACCGTGTCAAGGACAAGCAGGAATATGATTCCAAGAGCAAATCCGATAAGTGCCGGCAGCCACGCTATCTTTCCCTGTGCCTCCGCCATGTCTATGGACGGAATGAGCAGTGACCATATGGACGCCGCGATCATGACCCCCGCCGCAAACCCGAGCAGAGCCTTCTCCACAAGCGGGGATATCTTATCTTTCATAAGGAAAACCATGGCCGCTCCCAGTGTTGTTCCGGCAAATGGTATAAATAATGTTATGAACTCTGACATTTCATCACCTCTTTATAATATGTATTCTGTCTATACTATATTCGTATAACCTCTTCATTAGTTCATTTTTTTAAATTGCGACTACAATTTAATTGAACAGGCGTACTTTGTCAACACAAGTTTTTGCATATGATAGAAGTTATCAATACCGGGCCAAAATGCTTCGCATTTCGACAATTTAAGTGCTATAATACCTGAGGTTATGCTATAATAGGCATGGTTGTACCAGCTTGGATATATTTGTATGCAAATGGAGATAAATATGAAGAGAACAGAACGAATGATCTGAGTATTTTTTATTTGACATAATTATTTATAGAAAGCATAATAAGTGATACATTTAGTCGTACGGATCATAGTCCGTACAAATACAATAAAAGACACATTCCAAGGGGAAAAGTATGAAAGAGAATTTACAATTTACAGCTTTATTGGATATTTTAAGCAGGCAGGATCTTATAACTGAATATTCGGAGGATTGCAAAGACATCACTCCTTCCCATATAACCATCAATTCCAAGGATGTGGTCCCTGGTACATTCTTCGTGTGCAAGGGTGCCTCATTTAAGGAGGATTACCTGAAATCAGCCATCGCACAGGGCGCCATCGTATATTTGTCACAGCAAAAGTACGACGACGTGGACATTCCTTATATTATTGTAAATGATATAAGAAAGGCCATGGCTCTCGCTGCCAGATGGTTCTTCGGCAATCCAGGCGATAACATGACCAAGGTCGGAATCACCGGAACAAAGGGAAAGACCACAGTTACATTTGTCATGAAGGATATACTGGACAAATACACCGACAACAGATGCTCAGCATTCTCAACCCATGAGATTGATGTTGGAACAAAGGTTTTTGAGACCACTCTCACCACACCTGAGCCTATTGAACTCCAGACATACTTCGACATGGCTGTAGATGAAGGCTGTACACACTGTATAATGGAAGTTTCTTCCCAGGCCATGAAGATGAACCGTATCTACGGAGAGCACTACAAGGTCGGAGTATTTACCAATATCGACTACGATCACATCAGCCCGACAGAGCACGCCTCCATGGAGGACTATCTCGGATGCAAGGTATCCTTCCTGAAGCAGTGCGACAACGTTGTGCTGTACAGTGACACAAGATATTTTGAGACTATATATAATGAAGTAAGAGACAAGCACGTTGTTGTATACGGAAGCAAGGAATCTGTAGAAAAGCTCATGTCAAGGGATGACGATTTCTTTGAAAGGGATACTGAATTCGCCAGCATCCACAATGAAGATCTCACAGACCATAACAGCTACTTTGAGCTTATATACGGAGGAGAGAACAGAGCATACAACACCAACCTGATCGGTGATTACAATGTTGAAAATATTGTTGCCGCCATCATCTCCTCTCTTCTCATCGGCATTCCAAATGATCAGATCAGAAGCAGCATCAGAGATGTATATGTTCCGGGAAGACTACAGGTATATCACTGGAAGGATCGCACATTTATGATCGACTACGCACACAACTATATAAGCATGTACAGACTGTATGAGATGGTTAAAAAGACCATGAAGCCAAAGTCTATAACCGTTGTATTCGGCTGTGGCGGTGAGCGTTACAAGAAGCGCCGTGAGGATATGGGAAGACTTGCTGAACAGTATGCCGACAAGGTGGTTCTCACCATGGAGGATCCGGGATTTGAGTCCTGTGAGGAGATCTGCAAGGAGATCAAGCAGTACATCACAAAGCCTTGCTATATAATCGTTGACAGGGAGCAGGCTCTCACAAGAGCCCTCGACGAGGCCCAGCCTGGCGAGCTTGTCATCACGACTGGAAAGGGTATTGAGAGTACCCAGAGAATCAACGGAACTTTTGTGCAGTGTCACTCTGATGCGCAGGTCATCGAGCACTGGCTGACAGAGCATCCGGAGGAATGATAAACGAACGGTAATTGATCTGCTCCGTTTACAGGTATTGAAAAGGCTGGTCACTATATCTGTAATCCCATCACGTTCGACTGCTGTCGCTTCAGAATTTTCCATTTGCACTCGCTTACGACCGCGATAAGAGCGTTGCGGTCTTCAGCTCGGCAGGAAAATCCTGAAGCTCGGCAGTCTTCACTACCGATGGGATTACAGATATAGTGACCAGCCTTTAATATAGTTTGTAGACGGAGCAGACCAATTACCTGTGTTTTGACTGAACATTAGATATGCAATGGTAAACCACAGGTTTATTGCCTTTCTTGCGGCTCAGCTTATAATGAATAGTAGAAACGGGGCGAAAGCGCTGTTATGCAGGTGACAGGAGTTGCCTATCAGACTGACGTAAACTTAATAGTCGTAGCAGGCTGTAGAGTGATGATGCGTGTGATGTTCCGGGAAACAGTGCATGGCTGAGCTTCATAAGGGTTGTTTGTTTACCAAAACCCGGATAGGCAGAGATGCCGAAAGAAAACATTCAGGGAGTTCTACTAAGTAGAACTCCTTTTTATCTGTTATCTTCCACCACTTTCTCCCTCATCTTCGGATCGAATTTCCCATTTCGGATCATTGCTATCTCCCGTTTGAACGGCTCATAGCTTTTCTTGCTGTTTTCCAGGTCTTTGATGTATGGGGATTCCAGGATCTTTGGGACTTCCATGAAGTCTGGGTGGTTCATGATGTACATGAGCGGTTCAAAACCTATCTTGCCAAACCCAAAGTTCTCGTGTCTGTCTTTAGCCGCTCCCGGTTCATTCTTGCTGTCGTTCATATGGAACACGGCTATCTGATCTTTGCCGATGAGTCTGTCGAACTTCTCCACAACTCCATCGAAATCATGTATGATGTCGTAGCCCGCATCGCTGGTGTGACAAGTGTCAAAGCACACACGAAGCTTGTCATTATGACTCACTCCATCATAGATTCGCGCAAGCTCCTCAAAGTTTCTTCCAATCTCACTGCCCTTTCCCGCCATGGTCTCCAGAGCTATGTGGCATGCGGTGTCCGCGGTCAGGACTTCATTCAGGCCCTTTACTATGCTTGCAATTCCCTTGTCCACGTCCTCTCCTACATGTGAGCCCGGATGAAGGACTATGGTCTGTGATCCCATCGCTGTCGCCCTGTCAATCTCCTTTGCGAGGAATTCCACTGCGATTTCATAAGTCGCAGGATTTACTGTATTTGCAAGATTGATTATATACGGCGCATGGACCACGAACTCCTCTATGCCGTTCTGAGCCATGAGTTCATGTGCCTCCTGTATCCTAAGCTCCGATATATCTTTGCGTCTCGTATTCTGTGGTGCGCCTGTGTAGAGCATAAATGTATTTGCGCCAAATGCCACAGCATCCTTCACTGAGCCTAGCATCATCTCCTTGCCCGACATACCCACATGACATCCTAATTTCAACATAATTTATCTCCATTCATTCTAAACTGGTTTCAGTTTACTCTATCCTCGCCGACTGCACAATACGCTGCCGCTACAATCAATAAATAGCTTTTTCTAATTTTACCATATATTATGTAGACTGTTCGCAAATCATTTGGTAAACTAAATACCAGAAACCAACTTATATTATACATTTGGGAGAAAACCGCTATGCAATTAAAAAATGTACTAATCGTCGTAAATGACATTGAACGATCAAAAAAATTTTACAAAGATATCTTCGGGCTTGAGGTTATCTTGGACAACGAGGGAAATGTGATCCTGACGGGAGGGCTGGTCCTTCAGGATGCAACTATTTGGGCTGAATTCATTGAAAATCTTGTAATTCCACATAACAATGCTTCGGAGTTATATTTTGAAGAAAATAATATCGAGGAGTTTGCACAAAAACTTGATGAGTCGCCATACGACATTGAATATGTCAATCGTCTCATGACTCATTCATGGGGACAAAAAGTCATCAGATTCTATGATCCTGACGGCAATCTTATCGAGGTTGGAACGCCATAATTTTTCCTATATCCATTCCCTCTATTTCATGTTACAATTAATGACATATTACCCAATTGGAGGACAAATTTTTATGAGTAACACAGGAAGAACCTGTAAGGTTCACTACACAGGAACATTCAACGACGGAACAAAGTTCGATTCTTCATATGACAGGGGCGAGCCTATCGAGTTCGTTTGCGGTGCAGGACAGATGATTCCGGGATTTGATCAGGCAGTTGAGGGCATGAACGTTGGCGATATCATCGATGTACATCTTCGTCCTGAGGACGCATACGGAATGCCTGACCCGGAGGCCATCATCAAGGCTCCTCTTGCAGATATGCCTGGCGCTGAGAATCTTGAGGTCGGTAATCAGGTATACCTTGCCAATTCCATGGGACAGCAGTTCCTTGTAAAGGTCATTGAAAAAGATGACGAATCCATCACATTTGATGCAAACCATGAGATGGCCGGCAAAGAGCTCAACTTCAAGATAGAGCTTGTATCAGTGGACTAATAGTAACGATACTTATGTTAGAAGGAACCTTTTCACACTTGACGTCAGTTCCGACGGTCTGTCCCACCCAATTGGACGGACAGTGTGATCCGATTATATAAGGAGGCGGGAATCGTGAACATTTACATAGACGAATCAGGTTCTATCAATAAATATGCCACAAACGATCAGTATTTCGTGGTGTCTATGATCCATGTCCTCGATCCCGTCGCCCTTGAGCGTGCTTACAAGAGATTTATTTCTTCCAACTATGAGATGCTTCTTGATCTGGACAGTGATAAGGTCGATGACATGACCGGCAAGATCACCAAGCACGGCGGGAGAATGTTCCGGGACGGCAAATTCCGTGAACTAAAAGGTGCACAGTTTGACAGAGACATGAAGCACATATTTGTGGATTACTTCTCCAGGAAGCATCACTTTGACGTGTACTATATCATGATGAAGAATGAAAATCTGCCGAACCGCTTCTTCGACAACATCTCCAGGACATTCAACTTCTCCATCAAATCTGCCCTGCTCTACTTCATACAGAATGGATATCTTC
>NZ_JBEHVV010000026.1:212-34761 GCF_040227395.1 Coprococcus sp. RTP21428st1_C9_RTP21428_210409 | reverse complement strand
ATAATCATTCTGGATGTTTCGTCTGTCAATTGTGCTTTGATCCAGACAGTCCTGTATAATCACAAGATCTGTGTGCAGCTTCCTTGTATCGACATTTATCTTATCCGACATAATCTTTCTCCATTCAATTATTTTGTATTTTTAGTATTACATCTTTTAAACCGTTTTGTCAACAATGGTTTTGTTTTTCTAAATTTATTTGTTTATATTTTTGTAACTAACAGCCACATTTTGACAAAATTTGTTTATTAATGTCAAAAGCATTATTGATTTTCTGATATTTTAGTATAAAATAATATTAGTTCATATTGAAATTGTATTAAAAGGAGAATGAAAATGAACACCAACTCAGCCAACTCAGCATATGAAAAAAACGAAAAAACTGTAGATAAGTATATTAAAGCTATTAAAAAAGAGTTTCCAATATACAGAAAGGGGGAAAAGAGATATTTAAAGATGCTGCGTAGTTCTATGTATGATTACGCAGTAAGTTTTGAAGGCGAGTTGATCACAGTATCACATCTGTCTAAAAAGTTTGGAAGTCCCAAGGATTGTGCCAATACATATATTGAATATTTAGGCACAGATACTATATGCCACAACATGAACGGAAAGAAATATGGGAAATATATTTTCATTACCGCGCTTTCTGTTATACTGGGTTTTGCAATATGTATATCAGTTATGTTGTATAAGGAATGGCAGATATCCAGACGTAGTGATATTGCATCAACTACTATTGTCATTCAAGAGGGTGTAACGCCAGATGATTTATCTGATAAATCACGGATAGATTCTGCTGAAGACGCACAATTAAATAATAGCTCGGAAACTCAGAATAATGATAATAACAATAATACTGATACGGAGGAATAAATATGAATAAAAAATTACGTAGATTATTAGCTATATGTTGTATGATCTTCATCTGTTTGTCTACAATAAACGTTCCAACTGTTAAGGCCGCAGAAGAAGATACGAGCGATGACTCTCTTACATTTGTGGAAGTTATCGAGGAAATGCCATCTCAGCCATCTCTGAGTAGAGCCACAAAAACCAAAAGTGCTTCCAAAACTATATACTGCAATGATTCTAACGGAAACGTTCTCTGGAGTCTTCAGATTGCAGCAACATTCCGTTATACAGGTTCTTCCAGCACATGCACATCCGCTAAAGCTGTAGCAACTTCTAATAGCTCATACTGGAAGGTAGCCACACCTTCTTGTTCAAGATCTGGCAACAAAGCAACTGCTAGTACAGTTGGGAAAAAGTACTCCTCAAAAGGCGTACTGCTTCAGACAGTTACTAAATCAGTTACTATATCATGTTCAGCTAACGGAACCATTTCCTAGTTAGTTATACAAGATAAAGAACAAGGCCACATACCACACGAAATATCTTACAGATTTTTCATATGGTATGTGGCTTTATTTTATCTGTACCGGCCAGACACCCCTACTAATGCAGATCTTATAACCAGCTCCAACGCAGTAGCAACAACGTATAATGCTATGCATATTACCAACTTCACGCCCGTAGAAAGCTTCTCACTTTTAGCAACCATAAACGTCACGACTGCCGCAGTTCCGAGCAGCAAGCCTCCTATGGCACCACCCATTATTCCCCAATATTCTATAAAATATAATACATAAAATACTACTATCCAGGCAGGAGCTTTTTGATTAGCTCCTGCACCATCTGGATATGTTCCCAGATCCATTCCATCCATAATGAGACTGATACCACTCACTGCGCTTATAACCAGATTCAGTTCTTTTCCTGCTAACGGGACTGTATAGCTCAACTGTTTATCTTTTCTTAAGGTGCCTGTTCTCTCCAGTGATCTGAGCTTGAAAGCCTCCCCACCATTAATAAATATACTTCCTTTCATGTACTCCACCAGATATTGAACACCATCTATCTGTACATTCCAGCCATATTTCTTTGTATCTGCCATTGCATTAACTCTCCCTTTTCCGTTAAATTATTTCTCATTTTGTTTTTTATAAATTTCGGATGCCTGCTCACTCATACTCATTGCCATATTATATGCTGCGGTATTTGTGTCACTAATTGCATTGTATAGCAGCTCAAGTTTACCTACGAATAAGGTCTCCGCTTCGCCCTTCCAATTCTTGTTAAAGCTTTCTGCCGATTGAAATAAACTATCTAGAATATATTGACTTATATTATTTCGGATTCCCAATATACCATTTATAGCAGATTCTATTTGAGCATACTCATAATCTGTTATTTTTTCCAACACAAATCACCTCTCCGCAACGTTTTTTTTGCTCTTTATATAATTTATATATTTATCAAGTTTTTGCTCTGATAATTTATCAAATACCATCGGCATACATGTATGATCGGTCATAGAATAAACTCCTGAAAATTCCAAAGAATCAACAAGTGCATATTCAACGTTCTCTGGCAGTTTCTCTATGCAATCCGCCACAACAATAAATGTAAATGCACACACACACAGATCATCACGCAGTGCTTCCACAATTCTATGATTTTTCAATAAAGCCATATCATCTACAAACACTATGTACCGCGGTTTCATATTTTCTACGCCGTCTCCACTCAAAGCCTTTCTTTCCTCGATTGCCTGTGCCAGCATGTTTAATACTTTTCCTCTTTTTTCAGGAGTGCCTGCTACAAGACTAATGCCCGTCTCCATCTGAGTTCTCGTAAACGACTCATATTTATTCCACCCCTTACTATGAACACTATCATACACAAATGCAACCTTAAGATCCTCTGGCACTTCATTTACCAAAATCTGCGTAGACAATGCCCTAACTATATCGTATGCCTTCCTCTTGTCACCGTGTCCTACTACGCCAAGTAATCCCACCTCGTCCAGACTTATCGCTTTAGGGATTTCATGTATTATTCCGTATTCCTCTTTGAGTTTTTTATAGGTTCTCTTTAATTTAATATTCTGTGGTGTATTTACCATATTGGGAAGTATGATATGCTCTGATATATCCAGATCACCTGTTCCTAGTCTATATGTAAGCATTACATCTCCCTGATTACGAATCTTTTTCTCTCCCCTCATAATTCTTCTTATCAGATTCTCTGCCGGCACAAACCGTTTGTTCATCCATTCTAAAGCGGCTTCTCTGTAAGAAATTATCTGCTTGCTAACATCCTCCAAATAGTTCTCTCTTATTTTTTTTATTTTCTTTCTTGAGGGTCTATTTCGTAAATAATCACGAATACTATCATATAAGGCCACAAGAGCAATCACTATTCCTACTGGTACAGCCCCCAGAAGCATAAGCGTATATCTTGTAACGGAAGGGCTTGTATGCGGTTCACCTGTCATCTCCATATATTTATAATACGCATACACGCCCAAAACCGCATAAAATGCTAATATTTTTATAGCTGTCCATATATCTTCTTTATTTTTATTAAGTTGGGGAATCGCATGCAATTTGAGATCACTCTCCATGCTTGGAAATCTTTCAATAATATTTTTATTTGTATCTTCTCTAATCATTTCTTACCTAATAAATTTAATTTCAACATCGCTATCTAATGCACACTTTGCTTTCATGTATAGATCTTTTAAATCTCTATTTGATATACTCCGTCCTCTTGCATCAATAACTATTGTCTGCTTTGTTCCTGTGGGCAAATTTGCTTTCATTTTCTGGCTTCTTGTCGTGACATCTTTGATAAGCATTGCCCTTCCACTTTCATTTTGAATATTATAACTTCTGACATCAATACAACTTCCATCCTTATACAATGTCGGACTTATACTTCCTTGAGCATTACGCGTTGATTTTTCTCCATTTAAAAAAGCCTGATTTTGACTGTAACCTTCATTTTTACTTGTAATTTTCCGGACAGTTTTCTCTTTTGTCGAAAGCTTTCCAACCTTGCGCTTTTCTCCTTCCATTGCCTTATTTTTTTCTATACTTTTTGTTCTTTTTACGTCAACAAATTTCTCGCCAATTCCAACAGCAGTATCTATCGCTAAATTATATGTAAAATTCTCTTTATATTGAATTGCGGCATCCTCCAACGAAACGTTTCTACAATGTGATTTCTCTTGGGCGCAATATATGGATGTCGACAAAGCCGAATTCCCCGCCATTACTGCGAAGTTAACGCCATTTACATAACCGGTTATTTTATATTGCTGTAAAAAAGCTGCAGTATTAGTCATCGTCTTTGCACTTTTCACTATAGCCAACGTCTCCCCAAAACCTTCCAGTAATCCAGTGGCTCCACCTTCCAAAGCACCCCACATATATGCATCAGCAAAGGCATCCGCAGGATTTTCTCCATTTTTGCATGCCATATAACATGAATACTCTGCATTCATCATAGATGTTGTTAGAGAACCCCACGCCATGTCTGCCGTTACTGTCTCTATCATAGTTGCTGCTGTTGTACTTGTCATTGCGCCAGTAGACATCGCTGCAGCAGTAACCTCTGGTGCTACAATAGCAATCACCAGCAATCCCACTATTATGCTCGTCCCAATGACTATCTTTCCTTCATTTGTCTTTGCCCACGGGGTAATTGCATATTGATTTCCAAGGTCTATACCCATTTGAGTATATGTATCATTACACATCTTATACTCTTTGTATATATCTTGCAAAGCTTTTGAAAACTTGTTCAACCGATCAGCTTCTTCCACAAACTCATCATAAGTTCTTATAAGTGCTGGCATGTCATATAACCCATCTGCCATTTTGCTGTATCGTATAACATCCATCTGCCTTTTATACATATCTATGTAATCCCCAAAGTTTTTACTGACGTTATTAAATTGTTCTACTTCTTCCTCCAGCTTCTCAAGATGTACATATAGTTCTATACCAGTGCCGTCCATCATTTACCCCTTAATATTACTTTTTAACCCAATATTTCTTTTAGTTAATTACGTCTCCCGACAAAGATTCTCCAATATCCACATTAATTGCTTCCACAGCATCATAGCTTTCTGTAATATTTACAATATCCATATAGTAATTAGACATATCGTCTACGATCTCATTCATACGATCTGATTTATCTGCCATATCTTCATAAATCTCTGTCCATCCATCACTTTCCCAATACCCATTTATTTTGTTGCATGTTTCTATAATACTTCCAAATCGCACAAGCATATCCGCAAAGTTCTTCGCATATAGTTTTTCAAATAGCAACATTTGCCTTAATGGCACCACTATTATTTCTGTATCGCTTTCCACATAACCATTCCTTCCTGAACTTTTCCCGATCAGAGTTCCTGAATCCTATCCAATACAGAAGCTTCACACTTCTCAAACAATTTACACATGTCATAAACGCCATCTATCTTATCCTTAATATCACTATATAAAGCCTTCATATTGGTCATAGCATTTCGAAATCCTTCATCATAAGTTTTTGCGGCCGGCCCGCTCCACTGTGACGCAAGCTCTTCATATCCACACTGGATAACAAGTCTTTCGCGCATACTCGCGTCAATATCATCCTTCAACGCCTTTATATCCGCATGTAACTGTTTTGTATTAATATTTATTTTTGTTGCCATACTCATCCTCTCAATTTATGTTATATACAGTATCTTACTTTTGGATATAGTTGTCAATATGTATTTAGATAATCTATTTTATATTGATCAGTATTTATTGTCATCGTTTTTTGCATATAAAAAGCCCCACACCCTACGCAATATCCTGAAAATATCTCATAGGGTGTGGGGCTTTTGTGTGACTGATGCTCAGGTCAACCGGCTTTTATACGTAGCTTGTTGTGTTGATCTTTACACCAGGGCCCATTGTTGAAGCAATTACAACGCTCTTAAGGTACTGACCCTTAGCAGCGGCTGGCTTTGCCTTAACAATAGCATTTATTAAAGTCTGGAAATTCTCGTTTAACTGTTCCTCTGTGAAAGAAACTTTTCCCACTGGCACATGGATAATGTTGGCTTTGTCAAGTCTGTACTCTATCTTACCAGCTTTGATATCTGAGATAGCCTTAGCTACATCCATAGTAACTGTTCCAGCCTTAGGGTTTGGCATGAGACCCTTTGGTCCAAGTACACGACCAAGACGTCCTACAACGCCCATCATGTCAGGTGTTGCAACAACAACGTCGAAGTCTAACCATCCCTCGTTCTGGATCTTTGGCACGAGCTCGTCTCCACCAGCGTAATCAGCGCCTGCTGCAAGAGCCTCGTCAACCTTTGCACCCTTAGCAAATACGAGAACCTTAACAGTCTTACCTGTTCCGTGTGGAAGAACTACGGCACCACGAACCTGCTGATCAGCGTGACGTCCATCAACACCGAGTCTGAGGTGTGCCTCTACTGTCTCATCAAACTTAGCTGAAGCCATCTTCTTAACTAAAGCAACTGCCTCAGTTGCCTCGTAAGCAGCGGTCTTATCATAGAGCTTGCTTGCATCTACATATTTCTTACTTTTTATCATTATTATAAACCTCCTGTGGTCATATCGGGAGCGACCCTCCCACTAAATATCTGTATTACTCTTCAACTGTAACGCCCATTGAACGAGCTGTTCCAGCGATCATGCTCATAGCTGACTCAAGGCTTGCAGCGTTCAGATCCTTCATCTTAAGTTCAGCGATCTCCTGAACCTTAGCCTTAGAAATTGTTGCAACCTTAGTCTTCTTTGAGTTTGCAGAACCTGACTTGATGTTACATGCCTTCTTGATAAGAAGTGATGCAGGTGGAGTCTTTGTAATGAAGCTGAAGCTCTTATCCTGGTATACTGTGATAACAACAGGAATGATCATGTCACCTTCATTAGCTGTTCTTGCATTGAATTCCTTTGTGAAAGCAACGATATTTACACCGTGCTGACCAAGAGCTGGTCCAACAGGTGGTGCAGGAGTTGCCTTTCCTGCAGGTATCTGTAATTTGATGTATCCTTCTACTTTCTTTGCCATTTTAGCATTCCTCCAAAATACTGTGGTACAATCCACTTGATAATTACAACTTCTTGATATCAGCAAACGCAATATCAACAGTATTCACACGACCAAACATTTCTACTTCGATGGCTACGGTCTGTTTTGCAGTATTAATTGCCTTAATTGTTGCTACTGTGCCTTCCCAGGCACCTGAAGTAACCGTTATTGAGTCTCCCACTTCAACATCGATGACAACCTCCTCTGAGGTCTGATACAGATTGCTCAGCTCCTCATCAGTGAGTGGTACAGGCTTTCTTGGATCTGATCCGACAAATCCTGTAACTCCTCTGGTATTACGTACAACATACCATGTAACATCGTTCATGATCATGTTGATGAGAACGTAACCAGGAAGTATCTTTCTCTCGATCGACTTTGGCTTACCATTCTTAATCTCTGTGGCATCTTCAACCGGAACGACTACCTCTAAAATCTGGTCTTGTAAATTTCTGTTTTCTTTTGTTTTCTCAATATCAGCCTTTACTTTGTTTTCATATCCTGAGTAGGTATGAACAACATACCATCTTGCATTCTCTGCCTCTGACATATTCTTCACCATCCTTTACCCAACTATGAAATTCAAACCAATCTGGATCAACCAATCTACGATAGCTATGATACAGCCGAGTACGACTGAGGAAACAACTACCGCAAATGACTGTCTTGCAAGGGAGCTCTTGTCAAGCCATGTAATCTTCCTGAACTCTCCCTTTAATTCCTGAAACCAGCTTCTCTTGAGAGTATTTGACTTTTCTTCTTTACTAGATTTAGACATAACTCTATTCCTCCTTACTGGTTCAGACTATTTTGTCTCCTTGTGTACTGTATGAGCCTTGCAGAATCTACAGTACTTCTTTGTTTCCATTCTGTCTGGATGCGTTTTCTTATCCTTTGTCATATTGTAATTACGCTGTTTACAATCCTGACATGCCAATGTTATTTTAACGCGCATTTCCACTTACCTCCATTGTTATTTTAAGGCACAAAAAAAAGACCTCTTTCATCGCAAAGTCTACAATAACACAATCGACCTATGCAAGTCAAGAAGTCTTTTATATAATTTCTAGTATATTTGATCCTGTCCGTCTATCTTCCGTTTGTACTCATGTCTTTTATGACATCTATGAGATCCATGTCGGAATCTGTGAGCTTCACATTGGTACAAATGGTCTTGCCCTCTGTATCTGTGATCTTCACTTCTATTATATAGCCTTCCTTTATTCCTGTGGCAGCGGCTGCCCTGAGGAACATAGGGAACTTTGGATGATTCTGGACGAACCGCTCCCAGGCTCCTTTGATCTTAAACATCATTCCCGGATTAAATGCCATATTTATCAACCTCTCTGTAAATCTTACTTATATCAGTATTATTTCAAAAGACCTATCGCTCCGAACAATCCTATACTTCCAAGGTACATGATCACTCCTGCCATGATCACTCCCAGCATGACCATGATAACGCTTTTCTTCCAGTCAAGCTCAAGGAAGCTGGCTGCCAGTGTTCCTGTCCACGCCCCGGTTCCCGGAAGTGGTATTCCCACGAACAGCAGAAGTGCGATATACACTCCAGTGCCGGACTTTGCCATGAGCTTCTGTCCGCCGTGCTCTCCCTTCACAAGACACCATGTGAAGAATTTGCCTATGAATCTCTTGTCTTTTCCCCACTCAAGCACACGTCTTGCAAACCAGTATATAAATGGAACCGGTATCATATTGCCTATGACGCACACTATAAATGACGGTATACTCGGAAGTCCAAAGCCCACCGAATACGGTATGGCGCCTCGAAGCTCAAGTATTGGTACCATGGATATAAGAAATATAGTCAGATATTTTTTTAACATAACGATCCTCTCATTTAATTTTCAAGTCCGGCTCTAACATAGAACGGCTCTGTCACCTCTGTCACTTTCTTACCAAGCATGTTGTCTGCTCTGACCAGTGCCACCTCGATGCCAAATGAATGAGGCTTCATAAGAGGTATGAGTCCGGCAAATACAGGCTTCTCGTCTCCGTTTACCTCAAGAGCAACAAGATACTTATCCTCCTGTCCCTGCTCCTCCATCATCTGTATATACGCTCTGTCAACATTCTCTTTGTCTGCCAGATACTCTCTTGCAGCATCAAGCATCTGTATCGGCTGATACTTTGGTGTTCTGAGCTTGACTGTTGCGCCTGGCTTGATCTTGCTCTGTACAAGTCCTGTACGTGAGCGCTCTCTGTACTGACGGATAAACTCTCCTGATATAAAGCAGTTCTCAGTGAAAGGATTCATAGCTATTCCGCTTATGTTTCCATTTGAATTGAACACAAGATCCTCAAGCTGCTTATATGGAAGTATTATTCTCTGGAAGCCATCGTTAAACTGCGATGAAGCCATCGACTCATAATCTGTGAAGCACGGAAGTACCTTGTCTCCCTGCTCATTTGTCAGAAGTGAGAAGTTGATCTTCACTCCGTCCTGGAATGTAACCTTTCCATTCTCATCAGGCTTTGGCTCCTGGTCGAACTTTGCAGGAACTATAAATACTGCATGGACCACTGACTCAAAGAGCTGCTTAAGTGTATCCTTGTTCTCATTTTCTCTAACTGCGTGCATAGCCTCAACAAGCTCCACGTTCTCAATCTTTTTTCCAATGTCTTTTACGTCCATCTCGTTATCCTTTCATTAATTAATTGTGTATTATCTCTTCTCACCGTAATGCTCGTTGTAAAGCTTCACCGCTTCCTCATAGTGCTCTTCATCAGCCTTTGCCTGATCTGATCTCTTGGACAACACAAGATCCGGTCTCACATCCGGCATGCTCTGGCCTATCCTTGAGGTAAATTCCGTAAAGAACTCCTGGCCACCTGCATATGATGCCATCGGTATAGCCACCATTCCCTTTGAGGTTGCAAATATGTATCCTCTGTTCACGTGATAGAACGGCTCTACAACGCGCTCATTCTCTACTATATCATCTATCTCGTATTTTCTCCACATAAATGGTATCTTACTGAAATATATCGCCTTGTCATCCATCTTCACCGCCGATGATACCGCTATCCTACAGAATATCGCAAGTATAACGCTCACACAGAATGCAAGTATGACTGCAATCCTTCCCATACCTTTATTGAGACTGTCCACTCCAAATACAGCCATCACAATGAGAAACAGTATGAGCAGGCTTACTATGAATACCATAGGTCCAACTGTGGAATAACCTCTCATAACTCCGTTCTTATTCTTGCGGCATTTTCCGTAGTAGCTTATTCTTGAAGGCTTCATACCGAGATCCTCTCCACACAGAGGACAATACTTCTGGTTGACCGTACAGTTTGCCGGTATTGATTTGCCGCAGTGCGGACATCTGAAGAATATGGTGTTTATAATGCCTGATATAAGCGCAAGCACTACGAACAGAATCCAGCCCATGCTTATATTTCCTGCAAATGCAAATCCAAATATACACAGCACTCCTACTATTGGCAAAGCTGTAGACAGTAACTTTGATATATAAAGCTTCATCTTTCTCCTCCAAATCTAACAGCGGCGTCTATCCCTGCCGCCATCTCTGACCTGTTAAGTATAACATAATTCATCTTTTTTTCAATATTCCAGCGAAAAGAGCTGTCTGCACAGCATTTTGCCGGATTCCGTGGCAAATATATTATCGTATGCCGTCCTTATAGTATCTGCGTCCGCCTTATCCTCATACATGTTGACGAGGAAATCGGCCTCCACCAGTATCAGATAATCCAAACCGTCTATATTCCTGTAGGTGTGGTGATGTGCCACCAGATAACATGCCCTCTCCACTGCGGCATCTTCTGCACCTGCCTCTCTGAGCAGCCGTCTTGCCTCAGGAGGTCCCTCCTGTTCCTGCAGCTTGCCATTATTATATCCATATTTCAGTTCTGCGTTCTTTATGCCTATATCGTGGGCAAGTGCTGCGATCTCCAGGACCTGCATCTCGTCGGGCTCCATGCCCTCCATCTCAGCTATCAGCTTCGCAAATGAATGAACCTTCAGGAAGTGATGTACCCGTCTGGAATCCCCGGCATAGTATTCAATCATTTTCTCTTTTACTATAGAAACCAAATTTCGTGCCATGTCATCATCCGCCTTTCTTTATGACTCGTATCATTCTAACACCACTATTTGTGAATAGTCTATACAGTTTATAAACATTTAATCTTCCTTACGCCCGGATTTTCTGTTACTTCTATAATATATACTTCCGTAAGTTGTTTTTTATTGACTATAATAGTATAATTTTAGGTTGGAGATAAACTATCAACACAAGTGATACAAAACATTGGAGATTTTATTATGGACACACGTTCAATTGGAGTATTCGACTCAGGGCTCGGCGGAATAAGCGTTCTCCGCGACATCGTGGAGCTCATGCCCTGTGAAAATTATATATATTTTGGCGATTCGGCACACGCACCTTACGGAACAAAGACCAGAGAGGCTATTCTTGAGAGATCGGAGCAGTGTACCAATTTTCTTCTCGCAAAGGATGTGAAGGCGATCGTCATCGCCTGCAACACCGCCACAAGTGTTGCAGCCTCGACACTGAGACAGCAGTATCCTTCCATACCGATCATCGGTATTGAACCGGCTCTGAAGCCTGCGGTTCTGTGGAAGGAGCACGACAAGGTAGCTGTCATGGCCACCCCTGCCACACTGGCTCTACCTAAATTTCATGAACTCATGAAACATTATTCAAAGGAGTCCGATATTTACCCGGTTCCATGTCCGGGCCTTGCGGATTATGTGGAAAAGGGAATTTTCGATGGTGAGGAGATCACTGAATTTCTGAAAGGACTGCTCGCCCCATCTCTGGAGAAGCATGTGGATGCCATCGTTCTCGGTTGCACTCATTATCCATTTGTGGAGAAGGTTATACAGCGTATTGCCGGACCTGACGTGAAGATCTTCAATGGAGCCCACGGCACCGCCCTGGAGCTTCAGAGGAGACTGCGCATCGCTGAGCTTCTCACGCCTTCCATAGAGAAGGGCACTGTGGAGTTCTACAGCAGCAGTACAAACCCTGAAACCATTAAACTTTGTCACCAATTGTTTGAAGCGTAATTGACGGACGGCTCAAAACATATATCCAACATAAAAAAGTCCGTGTATGTACATGGTCAATCACGTTCTACAGCTGTCGCTTCAAGCATTTCTATATGCATGCGGCTCCGCACGCGATAAGGGCGTTTGCGTGCTATGCCTTAGCACAGAAATGCTCGAAGCTCGGCTGTATTCACTACCGATTGTCCATGTACATACACGGCTTTTTTGCTGAATATATGTTTTGAGCCTGACTACGACTTATTATTCAAAGCTAGTTCTCAGAATTGTTAAAATGCATATGGGTGATCCCAGACTTTGAGTTTCGTGCCGATATCATGGACAAGGGCATAGGTGTAACATTCATATGCCCATGCCACGTCCTCTGTCGGCATGCCCTCTATAGACACGAGTATTATCTCATCGTCGGATTCACGGCCAGGCTTCTTGCCGCGGATTATCTCCCCAAATGTAGTAAGAGAATCCCTCTCGATCAATCCATCCTGCACCATATAGACGAAGTCCTCTCCCATGCAGCCTGTGTGGAGTCTGTCGCCATTTTCATCGTATCCAACATTATCTTCCTCTGCATAATTCTCGTACATTCCGTAGTTGTCTATGACTTTTTTCAAGTCAACAATACTCTTATGCTCCATATTGAAGGTACTTGTAGAGATGACCAGCGCTCCGGGCTTGAGCCACTCTCGCTTGTACTCTGGCCACTCGCCCTCCTTGCATGAGACTGCCTCAGTTATGATGTCTGCATCCTTAAGTGCCTCCTCCATATCCTTGCACAGAACTATATTTTTTACCTGAGGATAATTTTCCTCTATGTACTCTTTCATCTTAATCGCATTTGCCGATGTCGGTGAGCTGCCCTTTATCTTGATGGTGTCTATGTCAAATCTCTGTGACATGATGGCTCTGAGACTTGATCTGCATATGACTCCAGGGCCGACCAGTGTGAGCACCTTTGAGTCATTCCTTGCCAGAAGCTTTGCCGCAAGTCCCGGCATAGCACCTGTTCTCATAGAACTAAGAAGATTTCCGGACATATATGCCAAAGGTTTTCCTGTCTCCACATCGTTGAGCATCATCATCAGTATGGAACGAGGGAGCCCTATGGCTCTGTTGTTGCCATTTGAACCGTACCACTTCTCTCCTGCCACATGGAATCTGCCGCCAAGATATGCCGGCATGGCGATGAATCTCCTGTCTCTGGCATTGTTGACCGGGAAATTCTCTATCGGTGACTTCTTTGGGAAGTACAACATAAGGCCATGTGCGTCATTGTACGGACCACCCATGAGGAAATCTCCGTCCTCCATGAGTCCCATGGTCTCCTCCATAACATCCACACATCTTCCCGGGTTGAGAACACCCGCATCTATCATATCCTCCTCGCTGAGGTAGAGGAAGCTTATATTCTGCTTGTCTGTTTCTATATTGCTCTTTCTTCCTGCCGCTTCTGATTCTACATCTCGGTTCTTCATAATCCTTACCAAACCTTTCTCTCGTCATATATCAGCTGTTTTTTATTATTTTGCCATGAATCTCTTTTGACGCACGACACATGATCACTATACATACAATGGACACTGCACTTATCACTACGCTGGAATCCATGAGCACTGTAAGTCCGTATCTGGAATTTATCCATCCACACAGCAGAGCTCCTATCCCCTCTCCGGCTCCCACCGTAAATGCGTTTATCAATGACATTCCCTTCACCACATCAGCGGGTGACAGCATCTCTTCTATAAGATACACACTCCCGGAATAGAATAACCCAAAGCCCAGCATCTCGCATCCCTGGGATATGACGATCACCCACACATTGTCCGAGAATGCCGCGAACATGTTCTTGAATGTCATGAACACCGCACAGCACAGCATTATCTTGTCAAGAGATATCCGCTTTCTGAATTTTATGAGCAGGAATGCCGACGGAACTTCACTGACCGCCATCACGAACTCAGCCAGTCCATAATGAAAATTATTGCCACCCAGGCGTTCAAACACATTTATCAGGAATGTCGTTCCAACATTATATCCCATGAACATAACCGCTGAACCTATGAGAAACCACCTGTACTTCGGGTATGTTGTGAGCAGATATCCTGCGGTGTGTACCTCTGTTTTCCGGGTCTCCGTAATGTTTGCTGCAGCTATTCTCTCTCTTGCGCCCAAAGCCCTGCAATCGCTGCAGGATGATGTATCATCCATGACCAGCAGCACCGCCAGCATCATGGCGGTGAACAGCATCTGTAGTATCAGAAGCCTGTTCGCATCATACCTGTCACAGAACACCCCAAACAGCACACATGCCACAGCCCACGCACAGGAACCTGCTGCCCTGCATATAGGGTAGTTGATATTTCTGCCGCCGTTCATATACTTTATGGACATGGAATCTATAAGCGGTGATATGCATGTAAATGTTGCACCAAATCCGATGAACAGCATCACTGTCTGTACAAACGATAATTTATACTCATAAAAAACAGATGTCAACAGCAACGCCACAGCAGTCAGCACTGAGATGATATATTTTAACTGGATACGTTCTGCATGCCGGTCGGAAAATACACCTATGACTATCTGAAACACTACAGTTGAAAATAATTTTACCGCATTTATTACTCCTATCTGTCCGTCCGTAAAACCTTTGTACTGCAGCATCTGCGTGAGGTATGCGTACGCAGATGCCGCACAGGTCCAGAACATCATCTGTAATATTGCATATTTTATATTGAGCTTCGCGTTTTTCTTTTTTATAGATGTGTCTACGCGTATCTTCTTCTGCAATCCCATAGGCTGTTCCTATCTGGATGATTTGATCTCCATGACCGCATCTGTCTCAGCTGATATCGCATCTGCATCAAATGTATTTATCATAAATATCCTCTTCTTCATATCATCTGTGAGCACACACAGTGGACTGTTTTTCAGGTCATCATCCAAATATTCTACTGCTGCCTTATTGGCACAGATGAACTGGAATTCATTTGTGAGTTCTGCGGATATGTCAGGTCTCAATATAAAGTTAAGGAACAGCTCTGCCTCCTCTTTGTGCTTTGAGCCTTTGAGCAGGACCATTGTATCCATTGAGAGTGAACACTGCTCACCATCCATGACTACCTCAAGATCCGGATTCTCCTTCATCGCCTGGAGTGCCTCGCCGCTGTACATGAGAGCAACTGCTACCTCTCCCTTTGCCATACTGTCTCTCGTGTCTGTTGACGCTGCAAATGCCTTGATATATGGATTCAGCCCACTTATATAATCCTTTGCCTTTGCAATATCATCGAGGTTGCCCGATGTAGGATCAAGGTCGCATCCCAGCAGACCTACACTCATAATAGCCTGGGAATCATCCACAAGCAAAATATTATTCTTCAGATTATCATTCTTCAAGTCGTCCATCTTATGGATCTCTATACCATAGTCGTCCAGCATCTTTTTATTTGCTATCCATACACAGGATGTTCCCATATATGGAACACAGTACTCTCCATCCGGATCACACTGCATTGTCCTGTAAGTCTCATCGATATTGTCATAATTGGTGATCACATCCTTGTCCAGAGGCTCAAGCAGATCATTTGCCTTCATAGATTCTATGTAGAAGTTTGAAGGTACTGCAATGTCATATTCTGATCCGCCTCCCGCCATGAGCTTTGCCAGCATCTCGTCATTCGACTCAAATGTAGTCTCCACTACCTTTATGCCATATTCCTCCTCAAATTTATTGAGAACATCTTCACTCATATACTCTGACCAGTTGTACAGATATATCTCCTTTGCGTATCCGTCTGCAGTTTTCTCTTCTGAATCGCTGCCACATGCTGTCATCGTAAATACCATTGTCGCTGCAAGTGCTGCAGCCATCATTTTTTTGATTTTTCCTCTTACCATAGTCATTTCCTCCTTTTATTGAACACCAGTCTGGTTGTTTATTCTTACGCCCAGACTTTCTCACCACATATATAAGTGGCTGTAACCTGTGTCTTGTATATGTCTTCCTTAGGGATAGTAAGGACATCCGAATCCAGCAATACGAAGTCGGCATCCTTGCCTGCTTCAAGGGAACCCTTTGTCTTCTCAAGCCTGTTCTGGTATGCTCCGCCATATGTGAGGACCTGAAGACCATCCTCAACACTTATCGTCTCGCCGGCACCCATCTCTTCCATCTCCGGATGTCCGGGCTGTTTTCTGTTCACCATGAGATGAAGTGCATCCATAGTTCTCGGTGGAACCGTTACAGGGAAGTCGCTGGCACAGCTTGTGACGATTCCAGCATCTGTGATGGATCTCATATAGTATTCCTTGGAGGCTCTTTCTTCTCCGAGAAATGGCTTCTCCAAAGTGTCATAATACACGCTGTTCCTGAAGTGCCAGTATGGATTGGTGACTGCCACCACACCAAGGCTCTTCATCCTGTCCACATGCTCCGGCACCATGACCTGAAGATGTGTTATGGCATTTCTGTAATCCCTGTCTTTTTCTGTCTGTCCGTACTCATATGCATTCAGCACCTCGTCTATCGCCGCATCGCCGATCGCATGTGCATGTACATCATATCCCGCATCAAGAGCGCGTTTCACCGCCGCATTTGTCCTCTCCTGGCTGAGCATCGGCTCACCCTTATCTCCTGGGGCATCCGCGTAATCATCTCTGAGAAAAGCTGTATGACCTTCCACTACTCCATCTGCAAATATCTTTAACGTGTTCACCTGTATCTTAGGAACATACCGGAACTTCTCATGATACTTTGCAAGTTCAGCAAACACATAGTCCTCATCATCAACAGGCTCTAGCGTGTAACCTACCCTGAATGTCACCTTTAGTTTTCCCTCGCTGTTAAGCTTTGCATATCCGGCAAATCTTCTGTCATAGTTCTGTTTCTTGTCAAACATTGGCTCAAATGCTATTGTGACGCCATTTGACAAGGCTATATCCTGATAACATTCTATGGCATGTGCAAAGTTGTCAGCAGTCATCTCAGGCAGCACCGCACTGAACAGATTGCCCGCCATCTCCTTGAACCATCCCGTTGGTCTGCTTGTTCCCGGATACCTCACTATCACACCATTGGGAACCTCAGCGGTAGTTTCATCAATCCCGACAAGTTCCATAGCTTTGCTGTTCACCCAATATGAGTGGTGATCCTCGCTTATCATGACCATCGGCACATCCGTCGATATGTCATCCAGTATGTCAGCGGTCGGTCCCAAGGATCCAAATACTCCATTTTCAAAACCGGAACCGCTCACAACCTTCTCGTCAGGGTGGCTCGCCATATAATCTTTTATCGCCGTCACATAATCGTCTATGCTCTCCTTATTTGCAAGGCTGACACCGTACACTATCTCAGTGGTGCTTGATATGTGCGCATGTCCCTCTGTCATTCCCGGTATCACAAGTCCTTTGTCATGTTCTATAACCTGTGTATTTTCGCCTGCATAGCGTTCTGCACCGGCTCTGTCACCCACGTATATGATCTTTCCATCGGCGACCGCCATAGCCTGCGCCAGACTGCGTTTGCTGTCCGCCGTATAGATTTTTCCATACACTATAAGGTCGGCTGTCATCTTTGTCGTTTCATCCATTTGTTACGCCTCCTTGCCATATATGTCTTCGGAACATATTCTGTACTCCCGAATTACTGCGCATCTATCTTACAGAATTACTGTGCATCTATCTTGCGGATGTCTCTTATCTCCCTGCGCTTTGATATAAACTTTCCAAGTGCCCCCGCAAGGAGGTAGATCACAACTATTCCGACTATCATCAAAGTTGATATGACATATACATTTGTAGTGATCTTGCCTCTGACCATTCCGTATACCTTGATAGGGAACGTGATATCCCCGGCTCCGGATACGAAGTAGCTGATTATTACATCATCTATCGAGAGAGTTATGGATAGCAGCGCTCCGGATATGATTCCAGGTGTCAGCATCGGGATGGTGACACGCTTTAACGTATGCCACTGATTTGCCCCGAGATCCATGGCAGCCTCCTCTATAGAGCCGTCAAAATTCGCAATTCGTGATCTCAGTGTGATGATGACAAATGGCAGACAGAATGTAACGTGTGCGAACACCATGGTCGCAAATCCCATGGTCATGCCCATCTTGGAAAACGATGCCAGTGAGGCAAGGCCTATAACCAGCTCCGGGATGACTATCGGCACGTACAGAAGTCCGTTGATAAACTTCTTGAGCTTGAACTCGTACCTGTAAAGTCCTATGGTTGCCAGAGTTCCTAGAACCACCGATATGACCATGGACACTAACGCCAGCTCTATGGACAGCCAGAAGTTCTTCAGAAGTGAGTCCCCCTGGAACACCTCCAGATACCACTTGAGTGTGAATCCGTCAAACACCATATTTGTATTGTTCTTGTTGAACGAGAACAGGATGATGACAAATACCGGCATGTACAGGAACAGATATACAAGTGCCATGAATATGATCGATCCCGCACCCATCTTCTTCTTTTCTTTTCGCTTCATATCCATCCCTCCTTATGCCAGATCATCCAGATCTCCAACCTTGCTGTACGCCTTCAGCACAACCAGAGTGAAGATGATCAGAAGTACCGAGAACGCTGCGCCCAGTGGCCAGTTACGTGCCACAAGGAACTGGTTTTGTATCAGATTGCCAAGATATGCCGCGCTGCCGCCGCCCATGACATCCGATATGAAGAATGCTCCAAGGCTCGGTATGAATACCTGTATCGTTCCTGCAAATATTCCCGGGAGCGTCATCGGGAGTATGACTCTGATAAATGTTTTTATCTTTCTTGCCCCCAGATCGTATGACGCCTCAACCAGCGAGTGGTCGAGCTTTGATATGCTGCTCTGCAGCGGAAGAACCATGAACGGGAAGAAGGTATACACCATTCCGAAGAGGACTGCCCCCTCCGAGTACATCATCTGTATCGGCTGGTCTATGATTCCTATCTTCATCAACAATGTATTTACAAAGCCGCTGTCTCTCAGTATATTTGACCATCCATTCAGTCTGATGAGACCATTTACCCAGAATGGCAGCATGATGAGAAGTGTGAGCATTCCGCGTATCTTATCCGGCACCTTGCACAGCATATAAGCAAATGGATAAGATATGATGAGGCATATCACGCTTGTCTCAAATGCCATGACAACCGACTTCCACATGACCGTCAGATACAGCGGATCAAATATCTTCTTATAACTGTCAATTGAGAACTTGCCGACAACTCCGCCATATGCACCCTTCGTCATAAAACTTATGACCACAACATATATAAGTGGGATGAGAAGGAAAAACAACAGCCACAGGGATGTTGGACCAACCATACATAATATCGGCAGAGTGTTCTTTTTCTCCTTTTTCTTTTTTTCTTTCATAGCAAAGCCTCCTTGCATAGCCGAAACTAAATCCGGTTATCATTACACGCAGATATTTCTTATTTAAGAACTGCATCCTCTATGGCGTCGTACATCTTATCCTCCTTGGTGTGTATGACAACCGCCTTGTCCGGCTCCCAGTACACTGACACTGCCGTGCCATCAGGATATACCGTGGCATCAGGATGATTGTTGACCTTGACTTCCTTGCCATTTGGCAGTTCCACTATAGTCTTAAGAACCGAACCAACATAGATCTGATCCTTGACGATTCCTTTCAGTGTAAATCCATCCACCGGCTTGTCTGACAGATGCGTATTTTCGGGACGTACCGATATGTACACGATCTCTTCCTTAACAAATCCCTCGCCCTTCGCTCTGACCTTTCCATTCTCCATCGTAAGCCCAAGATCAGTGCCTTCTATGGTGTCCACATTTGCCTCGAATATGTTGGACTCTCCTATGAAGCTTGCAACAAATTTGGTCTGTGGGTTCTCGTATATCTCTTTTGCCGTACCGATCTGCTCGAAGTGTCCCTGATGCATGACAGCTATCCTGTCGCTCATGGTAAGCGCCTCTTCCTGATCATGGGTTACATACACAAATGTGATTCCCAGCTTCTTCTGCAGCCTCTTGAGCTCCACCTGCATCTGCTTTCTGAGTTTCAGATCAAGTGCTCCGAGCGGCTCATCAAGAAGCAGTACCTTCGGTGAGTTTACCAGTGCCCTGGCAATTGCAACTCTCTGTTTCTGTCCACCTGACATCTGCGATGGCTTTCTCTTCTCAAATCCATGGAGCTGTACCAGATCCAGCATTTCCAGAACTTTTTTCTTTATCTTCTTCTTGTCCATCTTCTTCTCAACAAGGCCAAATGCTATGTTGTCAAAGACTGTCATGTGAGGGAAAAGAGCGTAACTCTGAAACACCGTGTTAACATCCCTGTTGTACGGTGCCAGCTCTGTGACATCCTTATCTTCTATGTATACATTTCCCTCCGTGGGTGTCTCAAAACCTGCAATGATACGAAGTGTGGTCGTCTTGCCACAGCCTGATGAACCAAGCAATGTCAGGAACTCTCCCTCGTATATGTCAAGGCTGATGGGCTTCAGCACCTGATTGTCGCCAAATGACTTTGTTATGTTTTTAAGCTGTACTATTGCTTTTCTCTCTTCCATCAGCAACTCACCTCACTCTTTTCTAAAGTAGTAATCAAAGTATTGATTCTCCGTGTTCTCCTGTCCTTATCCTCATGACATCGTCAACATTTGTTATAAATATCTTTCCATCTCCAACCTGACCGGTGGAGAGTTTCTCACATATCTCTGTGAGTATGTCATCCAGATCCTCGTCAAGTATCACGGTCATGACGTAGAGCTTTGGCAGGAGATTGATCTCCATCCCAAGCTTCTTGAATTCTTCGCTGTAGCCCTTCTGGTGTCCGCAGCCCATGGCCGACATGACGGTGAGTCCGCTGTATTCATTCTTGCTGAGTATCTTCTTGAGTGGCTCAAGCTTCTCTGGTCTGATGATGAGTTCTATCTTCTTCATATCCATTCCTCCTTACAAATAAAAAAGAGAGCAGCGGAGTCATATTCCTATGAGCTCCTTTGCTCTCTTTCATGTGTTCTTGCTTTTAATTTTCACTCATTGTAGAGTCTGGTATAATACCAAGGTCAATGTTTTTTGTCATTTCTTTAATTGTTTATTTTATTCGGCAGACATGGTTTATTTTGGCAGCCAATGTCTAAATTTACTTAACATTGTTAAGTCCATCATTTACTTGAGCCATACAATTGCTGCCGTCATACCTGCAAAAGACTGCGAACCATGGGGCCGACATTGAGATCCAGACAGTCAAAACTACCTCATATATGGCGCATCCCACAGCTTGAGCTTTGTTCCGATGCTTTCTCTGAGTGCCTTCTGGTAACACTCATAGCCCCAGCCGACATCAAGGATCGGCATGCCGCCAAGGCTCACAAGAAAGATCTCGTCATCACTCGTTCGTCCCGGCTCGAGGCCACGCATTATGTTTCCCAGATGTCTGATCTCACTCTTCTCTATCCAGCCATCCGTCACCATATTTACAAAGTGTATGCCTGGCGTTCCAAGTGATATCCTGTTGCCATCCTCGTCCCACTCCTGATACACATTTACATATTCCTCATACATCTGTATATTGTCTACAACCTTCGTCACGTGATCCCTGACAAATTCCAGATCCATATCCATGGTTCCAGATGATATGATCGTGCATCCAGGCTTCACCCATGCCGGATCTATGACAGGCCATTTTCTCGGTTCAACAGATACCGCCTCTGCTATGATATCTGCATCCCTCACGGCCTCCTCCAGAGTATCGCAGATGATTATCTCCTTGAGACTCTTATAGTTCTCCCTGGCATAATCCGCCAGTTCATGGGCTGTGTGCGAAGTCTTTGAGCTGCCCTTGATCTTCAGCACCTCCAGGTCCGGGAACTTTGCCATGATAGCCATGAGGCTTGTCCTTCCTATCACTCCTGCGCCAAGGATAGTCAGTACCCTGCTATCCTTTCTTGCAAGATACATGGCAGTAAGCCCTGGCATCGCTCCGGTTCTCATGGCACTTAGGAGATTGGCTGACATGTACGCAAGCGGCTGGCCTGTCTCCACGTCATTCAGTGTCGCCATGAGTATGGATCTCGGCAGACCCTTGTGCGAATTTCTGCCATTTGAGCCATACCACTTCTCACCGCACATATGGAATCTTCCTCCGAGATATGCCGGCATCGCCATGAATCTCCTGTCCGCCGAGTCCGCAAGCGGGAAATTCGGAATGTCCGACTTCTCCGGAAATATGAGCTGTACACCGTGGTCGTTATGTGCTCTGCCGCCCATGAGATAGTCTCCCTCGCTGAGGAGTGTTATGACCTCCCCTATGGTGTCCACAGCTCTGTCCGCATCGAGTACACCCGCCTTTATCATGTCCTCTTCATTCAGAAATAAGAATTCAACCTTGCTGTCCATACTGCCACCTCCTGCTGTAATTCCTGTCATCCACAAAATATCTGATCTTTGTTAGCCATTACCACAGTCCAACTGTATATATATCAAATCATGCATTTTGCGATGTTGTTACTTTACGTTTTTAAAACATCTTCTATAAATCTCCACTACATCAGACTTCGTCAGAGGCACCCTGCAATGCTCAAGGTCCTCTGATGCCGCCTTCTCAGCCATCTCGTCAAAGTCCTTCTCATAAGGCACGCCCAGCTCGCCGAGATCCGAGGTCAGACCCATATCCTCATATAACTTCTGTGTCTTTGATATTGCTTCTCGGGCTATATCATAAGGGTCCTTTGTCTTTTCTATATCCCATACATTCACGCCGTAATTTACCAGAACCGGAAGGCTCTTCTCGTTAAGAATGTAATCCATCAGAACCGGCGTGATGATCGCAAGTCCGTGTCCATGTGTTATATCATAGTAAGCACTCAGCTGATGCTCTATGGAGTGCGCCGGCCATGGGCCATCCTTGCCACACGCTATGAATCCGTTTATCGCCCACTCAGATGCCCAGAGGATATTTGCTCTGGCGTCATAGTTGTCTGGCTCTGAAACTGCCACCGGGCCGTACTTTATAAGGGTTTTAAGAAGAGCCTCCATCATGCGGTCCTGCATGTATGTGTCTCCATTATCTGCAAAATAAACCTCAAATATATGGTTCATGATATCCGCCACACCTGCTGCCGTCTGGTATGCAGGAACGGAAAATGTATACTCAGGGTCAAGTATCGCATAAGCAGGATAGAGCAGATCGGATGCGATATCCTTCTTCTGCTTTGTCTCCTCATTTGTGATAACTGCAAATGGATCCATCTCAGAACCCGTCGCAGCCATAGTCGCGACAGCTATGATCGGCATAGCATTCTCTATCTTCTCCGGGTGTCCGACCAGATTCCATGGATCACCGTCATAGCACGCTCCGGCTGCTATAGCTTTGGAACAGTCTATTGTACTGCCGCCTCCCACAGGAAGTATCACCTTCACATCATGCTCCAGACACATCTGCACACCCTTCTTCACCGTTGTGAGTCTCGGGTTGGGTTCTACACCCGAAAGCTCAATATGGGAAATGTGACTACAGTCAAGTAACTTGATTATCCTGTCGTACAGCCCTGTTCTCTTTATACTTCCGCCTCCGTACACCAGCAGAACACTGTCTCCATATTCGCTGATGTACCCTGGCAGATCATCAATGGCGCCCTTGCCAAATGATACCTTTGTCGGAATATTATAAAAAAAATTCTCCATGTTATATCTCTCCTTTAGCTTATTGTTATTATTGATACTTTTGCTCTGTGGAGTACCTATTATATTGCTCAACAGAATTGCTTCATCAATAATATACGCCTCTGATCCATATGCTGTCTACCTGACAGCCTTGAATCTGTCATACCGTAGAGATGATATATCCACCACAGTCTTCTCGCCGAGCACCATCTGTGAGAGCATCAGTCCAACAGCCGGTGCCGTTCCAAATCCATGCCCTGTAAATCCACATGCCAGTATAAGTCCCGGAACCTCGTCAACCTCGCTTATGACTGGAACACCATCATAGCAGAGATCAAGCCATCCGCCCCAGGTCCTTACGATCTTGGCATCAGCCAGCATCGGTATGTATCCCATGATCGCCCTGCATCCGGCAGATACGGTAAGCGGTGAAGTCCTGAGCTCATCAAGTCCCATGTCCGTTGTCTCCTCAAGTCCCGAATCTGAGCCAAATACAAATGATCCGTGCTGTGACTGATGTCCGTAAAAGTCAGCGGATGCAACGCCAAGCATGATATCAAACATATGAGGCTGAACCTCCGTAACCAATGCCTCCTCAAAATACTTTGTCATCGGCACATCTATTCCAACTGTCCTTGCGATGAATCTGCTCTCATATCCGGCAGTCAGGATAACCTTGTCCGCCTCGAACACCTCACCTGATTCCAATATGACCTTTCTGAGTTTTCCCTTTACTTTCTCAAGTGCAACAACCTTTGCGTCAGTAAAGAAATTTACCCCAAGCTCCGTTGCCCTCTTGTAGTACGCCAGAGTCGTCAGCATAGGATTGGCATGTCCATCTGTAGGACACCAGCTGGCGCCGATTATCTCGTCAGAGAGGTATGGGCATATCTCCTTCACCTCTTTGCCATCTATGATCTTCATGTCAAGTCCGAGAGAGTTAGCATTTGCCGCAAGATCCCTGAGCTTTTCCATATGGGCATCAGTCTTGCCAAGTCTAAGGTTGCCCTTCTGATAGTATTCCACGTCAACTCCAAGCTCCTCGGAAAGTGTCGGCCACATATTCTGCACCGCATACATTGCATATGGCAGCTCCCTGACATCTCTTCCCGACTGTCTGACTCCGCCTCCGTTTCGCGAGGAGCCTCCGTGTCCTATGCTCGGACTACCCTCTAGCACTATTACATCCTTCATTCCTGCTTTTGCCAGATAGTATGCCGCAGCACATCCATTTACACCGCCGCCGATGATTATAACCTCTGCTGTATGTTTACTCATGAGCCTCACCTCCATCTCTCGCAAGTATCCGCATCTCTGTAGGTCTCATAGGTGCCCTTGACGTGGCAGGCTCTATGTCAAGAGGTGACACATGAAGTTCCCTTGCCACAATGCCCTTCACCAGCTTGCCACAAGTCTGTCCCTGACACAATCCCATCCCACACCGGAGGAATCTTCTTATCTCTTCTATCGTCAGCATTCCCGCATGGACTGCCTGCCTTATCTCGCCCTTTGTGACCTCCTCACACCTGCACACCAGCATGTCGTCATCCGGTGCCGGAACATAAGGTCCTATGGCATCAAGTTTTTCTCTGATATCTATCATAACCGCACCTCCTTGAAAAATCTTGCCTTCATCACCATGTCCTTCGGCACCTTCATGGTCAGCAGATTGGTATGGTCAAATGCTTTTGCACTTCTGACACTTACGACCTCCGCTTCGCACACCTCATGACCATCACGGCCAAGTGCCACGCCCTTTGTTCCTTTCTCTGGTATCGGAAGAAACTCATATGGAAGTGTCACCGTTCCATAGCCATCCCCGGTGTCCTCGTCCACCAGGAATATGGCCTGTCCTGAACAGCTTGCAACGCACATGCCACAGCCTATACACGGATTTTCCGTCACTGTCGGAAGAGAGGTTATATTTGCCCCTATGCTTATGCACCCCTTCGGACACGCATCCTGGCACGGGTTGCACGGGATGTTCTGGGTGCACTCTATAACCGGATGTATTCCCTTCCTGTGAGTCACTCCCGGATATCTCTCTATCTCGTCATCTGCCACAAAGCCGTGCTCCAGCAGATTCATCGATACATCTATGCCTTCCTCTGTTTTCTCGATCAGCTTGCCCCTGTTCTTCGGTGCAAACATTCCCTCACGGAGGCTTCCAAGTGCATCCTCAAGCTCCGATGCACGTGCTTCCATCTCTGATTTATCTATAAACCCGAGATCCTGCGATATGACAGATCCCGCTATCCTGCCCTCGATCATGGCTGAGCTTGCCTCCTCGATTCCGGACACATCGCCGGCTGCAAATATTCCCGGCACTGAGGTTCTGCCCCATTCGTCACACTCAGGAACGTATCCCCCCGGAGTATCCTTCATCTTTACGCCCGCCTGCTTTAAAAGCTGTGACATAGGTGAAAGTCCAACGGCAACGCATATCGTATCAACGTCAAATGTCTTTTCGGTTCCCTCTATGAAATTAAAATGGCTGTCTACCTGTGCGATCGTCACTCCTGTCACCCTGTCCGTTCCACTCGCCTCAACGATCGTATGTGACAGGTAAAATGGAACTCCACATCTCGATATCTTCGCAGCATGTACTCCGTATCCTCCGATCCTCGGTGCCGCATCAACTAAAGCCACTACCTCACAGCCTGCCTGCATGAGCTGATAGCTGACTACAAGTCCTACATTTCCTGAACCGAGCATCAATATCCTGTTACCCGGCTTTATGTGATGAAGATTCATCATAGTCTGGGCGGCACCTGCACCGATGACTCCCGGAAGTGTCCAGCCTTTGAAAGTAACCATGTTCTCACTGGCTCCTGTTGCCACAAGCACACTGTCGCCCTTGAAATGCTTTATCTCATCACCGATCCTGACCGTCACTTCTTTCTCGTCATAGAGACCCACAACTGTTGCATTAAGCCTTACATCCACACCCAGTTTATTTGCCTCCTCAAGAAGTTCGTAACCTATGTTGAATCCTCTTATCTTCGCCTTGTGTTCCTTTGATCCGAAAAACTTATGTATCTGTTTGAAAAGCTGACCGCCAGGCTTTGCATTCTCGTCAAATACTATCGGCTTCATTCCGTTCTTCGCAGCCTCTATCGCTGCGGAAAGTCCTGCCGGACCTGCGCCTATCACTATCAGATCGTATCTCTCTATCATAGCAGTCACCTCCTAAAAATCCTTCTCTGCCGACGCACCGTACTGCGTCCTCACATCCATTCCCTCTTCCAGAGGAGTGATGCACGTTCTTATATTTGGCTTGCCATTTACGATCATGACACAGTCCGTGCATCTTCCTATGGCACAGAATACACCTCGCGGCTCATGTCTCTTCTTGGTGTATCTGTGTGTCATGACACCCGCAACTCTGAGCGCCGCCGCTATCGGCTCGCCCTCTATTCCCTGAAGCGTCTGTCCATCATATGTAAAATTCACCAGCCTGCCCTCCGGGGTGTCCCCCAGTATCGGGTGAGTTAATATCCTATCCATAGCCATTCCTCCTTTTTGTGTGGTTAATTAACTTGGTGAAATGGTAAACCCTTGTATCATGCTAGAGTCAATGTACTTGATTTGTTTTTGCAAATTTCGGAAGATGTGAAGATTTCTCCATATGTCAGCTTAATTTTATTAAGTATTTTTATAGAAAATAGAATTTGATTAGGTGGTGTGTTACGATACAGTTATATGAGATCAGGAATTGGAGATTATATTATGAAGAAAAAGGATACTTTCAAGATTGGGAAATTGTCTAAGCTTTTTGATATCGGCGTGGATTCTATCAGATATTATGAGAAGGTTGGGATACTGCATCCTGTGAGAAATGATGAGAACAATTACAGAATGTACACCATAGATGACGTGCGCCGCCTTGCGCTTATCCGTGAGCTGCTGGGACTCAGCTTTTCCACTGACCAGATCCGTGAATATGACGAGGACAGAAATGTCGATAGTACGACATCCCTGCTCAGAGCCGAGCTTGACGTGGTTGACGCTGAGATTGCCAAGCTCAAAGCCACTAGGGACAGTATCCAGAACCGGCTGGACACCATCACATCCCTTTGCAGCCCGGATATACAGGATGAATTTGAGACTATTGTGATAAAGGAGCTTCCAGACCGAAAGTGCGTCATGGTCACTGACGACAATCTTCCTGATGATTATGTCTCCTATTATGTGGTCAAATACATGCAGAGCCACAACACCAAGATTGACACAATAGGTGCCTGCGACTGCTATACCCTTGACATCCCCGGAAGCAATCCAAAGTCCAAGTATTACCGTACCAAGAACGTATTCTTCTTCGCACCATACCTTGAGGACGCCGATTGCAATTATGTACTTCAAGCAGGAAGATATCTCTCCATGACATACAAGGGCGCCCTGACCAAGACAAAGGAACTGCTGCCACGGCTCTATACATACGCACAGGATCACCAGCTTGAGATTGCCAGTGACCCTGTTGAAATGTGTCATATAGATGATTATGAGACCAACGATGACAGTGAATATATAATTGAGCTGCAGCTCATGATAAAATAACCATTTTGCCGCAGCTCATTTTGTTCTCTAAAAATGTAATTACAGATACTCACTCATGAACAGCTCCGTGTCGTATGGGGTTATCACCATTTTATCACGCTCATTCTCCACTGTGTCATTATTCAGATACAACGCAGTGTCAAACACAATGTCAGCATCTTCCCTGTTATCCACCAACACTCCTCTGCCCATGACATTGAGTGCGATAAGATCGTAGAGATCCGGCTTCTTCATATTCACCATGGAATAGCATACCGCTGCGACTCCAGAAAGATTGCTCTCCAGATTATTGCCGACGGTATTTGTGTGGACTCCACTGAGCGACAGATTCATGTCACACCAGATAAACTCCCGCTTAACACAGTCAAATATTACAGGAATACACACCGTGCTGCCCGCTGTGAGATCCAGCTTCTGTTCCACCGTCTTTGGCTCATATATCTCACCCGAATTCACATCAGCCCTCTCCATCCAGCCAAACATTGCATGAGGCATCTCCGCATAGTTCTGACCGGTAAAGCTATACACCTGGTACACCACATACCTTGCACCATATCTCACAACTGAATCTACGTCCACATCAAGGAACTCACTGACACCATCACCATCCACAGGACCGCCATTTACAATGTCCCCCGAATGACAGGCCTTATATTTCTCAGATTTCAGATTGGTATATGACACATGCTCCATGTAGTTCCAGTTCTCGTCAAATATAGCCGCCGACAGGTCTATGTCGACTCTTCCATCGTCATACGACTCCAAATCACATTTGTCCATATTCGTCCACCATATAAATGCCCTCACAGCATTTGTCTGCGAAGCCATAGGGAGTCTCGAGCCTCTGACTATAGTCTTAAACGCCTTGCTGGCACTTCTCTGGCTGAATGGAACCACATAATTCCTGTAATCATCAGACAGATACACCTTGCCCATAGGCTCCCTCTGTCCATAGATCTTCACAAGGGCATTTTCGCAGATCCGAACAACTTCCTGACAGTACCTCTCATCTATATCTGGCAGATCGTTTCGCTCGCTGTGGCACTTTGCAAGGCTCCCCTTTGGGAAGAACACTCTCACATCTGCATGCTCAGATCTGTGCAGAAAGTGCTCTCTCACCTGAAGCAGTACTGGTGTTGACACCTTCTCCGCCACAGACGCAAAGCTTCTTATAACAGGCTCTTTATATGTCTCTCTGAGCAGCTGATCCAGTCTCCTTGCCAGTTCACCCGGTCTCTTCACCAGCTCGGCAAGCGCACTTTCATACTCACCATAGGCAAGGTCAAACTCAACCTTTCCTGCAAATGTCTCTATCTTCCTGTTATTTCTCAGCTTGTCAAATGCATTTATCGCCCTGTCATACTCCAGAGTGTATCTGCTGCAGTCAAACTCAGAAGGATGGATCCTCTCTCCAATTCTGATCCATCTCTCCTTATATCTGAGCATATCCTCCTCTATATTCGGACAGCCAGACAGAAGCTCCATGATCATCCTTCTCTGTCTGCGTGAAAAGCTTCTGTATCTAGTATTCTCCGCAAGGCTCACATCGCCATCACTCATGGCAGTCACAAGTCTCAGCACATCAGTTGCAGTCTTTACATATTTCCTGAGCTCACTGACATTTGCCAGAGGCTTCTTCTGCAGATAGAGCGCGGCGATGTATGCAGCATTCTCCTTGTGTGGTATGTTATCAGGCAGCTTCATATTCTCAGTCTCGAATAAATATGCTATATCCTCCCTGTCAGTTCTTGATATGGATGTTCTCGACGTACAGATATTGTCAAATATCTGTCTCACATCGTCCTCGCTTCCAAGCTGCAAAACCTTGACCTTCGTCTCGTCAAAAAGTGGCAGTCTGTCATTTACACGCTTTCTGTGATTCTTTGGATACAGGATACCATCCGACCAGTAATGCACCATCGCATTTATATACAACTCAGAAAAATGTGCATCCATAACGCCCTTAGGGAAATCGGCGTACATAGGCATATATACAACATTTGCACCTTTCAGCTTCATAAGCGTAGCTTTGAGTTCAAAGTAAAAATCTGACAGTTCGTTGACACTGTATGTTCTGAGAACGTCAAACACCTCCCTGGAAAATGTATATCCAAGTTCTTCGATGTTCTTCATAATGGCCGTTATGTAGCGATCATTTGCCACCCTTGCAGTACCAGTGCCAAGTATCACTTTGTTTTTACGCCTGAGCAATATCTCATTCATAACTTTTCTCCTTATTAATGAGGAAACCGGTGGCGGTAAGCTTTTACATTTATCATCCCAATTAAGAAGGAACCACCACCATAGCCTCTTTGTGTTTCGCGATAATCAATATATCAAATCGAAACTGTCCAATCAATGAACCGCTAGTTTAAAATGAACATCGTCTCTTGCAATCACGGACTTTGGCTCGTTGCTCTGCGCAAATACAAAAGACACATAGAGTATATGCCGCACTGTTTACTCTATGTGCCTTTTAATTTTATAGTTTTCGCTTTATATAGAAATTATGAATTCATCCCTCAAGCGCGACCTTTACAGCCTTTTTCTTTCTGGGAAGACAGAGCTGGAGCACCACCGCTATGGTTGCACCAACTGCAGTTCCTGATGACATGAAGTAGTTCAGGAACTGAGGCATTGCATTCACCACATCTGTAGGAATGACTATAGTTGCCACAGCTGCCACGACTGAGATTCCCACGATAAGTGACGATCTCTCATCAAGTGGCTCACTCTGTATGATCTTAATTCCATTTGATATGAGCAGGATACATACAACTGCAAATACACCATTTACGACAGGGGTCGGTATACATGATATGACGGTCATAAGCTTTGGACATACGCCGAGCACCATGAGTATCATACCACCCGCAATGATCGCCATACGGCTTCCGACCTTTGTGATCGCAAGGACTCCGGCATTTGAAGAATAACCTGTCATTGGAGTTCCGCCGAACAGTGAACCAACAAGACATCCAACACCTTCACCTATGGTAGCACGATCTATTCTCTTATCGCTGAGATCCTCACCTGTGATGGCGCTGATCGTCACCCATGTTCCTGTTGTATCGAGGAGCACGATAAGGTAAATGAACATCATGAGTATACAGGACTTAATCTCAAACTTTGGAAGTCCAAAGTGGAAAAACTCAGGCAGCTTGAACCATGCTGCATCGTGTACTGAACTAAAGTCCGCAGCTCCCATCGCTGCAGCAACCACTGTTCCGGCAACCAGTGCAAGTATTACTGATACCATGTGAAGTATCCTGTTATGCTTAAGCTTGTACTGAAGTATCATACATACGATGAGCACTCCTGCAGCAGTAAGACCTGATGCTACATTTGCACTTAAGTTTCCATCTGAGCTTGCGATCCCCTTGGCTGCTGTAGGTGTCAGCGATATTCCAACTATAAGTATGATGATACCACCGATAAATGGAGGTATTGCCTTTCTCACAAATTTCGAAAAGCCCTTAAATATACCCAGCAATACGATCATGATTGCTCCGGGTATCAGACTTCCTATCATTGCACTGACTCCCATGGTCGCGCCTATCGTACACATAGCTCCAAGCGGTACATACGATGGTCCCTGTATGATAGGATACTTCATGAAGAATCCCGCCTGCAATATAGTTGCAATTCCACATGCAAAGAAACTCATCTGAAGGAAAAATGATAACTCTCCTCCTGCCAGTCCTATCGCCGCTCCAAGTATCAACGGCATGATATACAGATCCATTGACAATACATGCTGCATTCCGAGAAATGCCGCCTTGCCACAGCTTATCTTCTCATTTACGCCAACTATGAGCTGGCTGTCATTTTCTATTATCTTCTTATCTTCCATATAAACGCGCCTCCTTATCTTATATTTGCTTCAATACAGATATTTCAAATATATTTATTATTATGGTCTGATGGTCTTCTTTGTTTATCCCCATCCATCTTATTTATCTGCAAGCTGCTTTTTCAGAACCACAAGCTCGCTGTTTATCTCATCGATCAGGCTTCTCTCATCTATTCCACATGTGAACTTTCCGCCCTGATATACAACCTTTCCATTTACTATCGTCGTGTCAATATTCTCCTCGGATGACGCATATACGACCGTCGCCTTTGCATCATGCATAGGTGCCGACTTCAGATGATTAGGGTCAAATATTATTACGTCCGCATTCTTGCCAGACTCCAATGTTCCCAGCTTGTCAGCCATACCTATAGCCTTTGCTCCCCCTGCCGTCGCCATGTGTATGATATCATCTGCGCTGATGACTGCCGCATCTCTGTGTATTCCCTTCTGTATGAGAGCTGCCAGCTTCATACTCTCCAGCATGTCCGTACTATTGTTGGATGCCGCACCATCCGTTCCTATAGATACATTTACCCCTGTAGCAAGGCTTTCCGGAATAGGTGGTATTCCTGAACCAAGATAAAGATTAGGTGCTGGATTGTGGCTTATCGACACTCCATATTTTGCAAATCTCTCTATGTCATGAGGTGTGAGGTTTACACAGTGGACTGCCAGGAATTTGTCTGTCAGGAATCCTATCTCCTCAAGCATATCCACTATATCCTTGCCGTAATATCTTCCGCACATCTCATTGTCGACCTCTGTCTCCTTGATATGCATTGAATATCTCACGTTCTCGTTGAGACAATACTCAAGCATCTCCTGATAGCCTTCCTTCGTGGTCGACCATGTGACATCCGGACCAGTCCATATCGAAAGCATGTCATTTTCTTTATATGCTTTCTTCAGTGCATCCACTTCCTTCATGGCCTTGCCAACAGGCTCAAGGAAGCACTTCGGCATTCCGTATTCCTCTCCGGTATCCTGAAATGTTCTGATAAATACACTACGGATACCCGTTGATACCATTCCCTCTATACAGGAATGAGCCAGTTCAGAATTCTGATTGGTGTAGAAGAACTCACTCATGGTCGTACATCCACTCTTTATTGCCTCCATACATGCAAGCTGTGCTGCCAGCTCATGCTGATGTGGTGTCATATACTGTCCATATGGGAGTGCTGAAAGATTCAACCACTCTATCAATCTGTGATCAGCTCCAAGACCTTTCAGGAAAGACTGGAATATATGTATATGTGTATCTATAAATCCCGGAAATACCACCTTGCCCTCGGCATCTATCACACGTCCGGCGCCCTCACATTCCTGAAGCTCCTCCGGTGTCAGCTCATTCATTTCCTTTATCAGAGTTATCTTCTCTCCCTCTATTCCTATGATTCCCTTCGCATACACTTTTCTGTCCTCATCCATTGTGTGTATCTGCGCATTTTTGATTATCAGATCATAACTCTTCATAGCTCATTCCTCCTGACTTTGAATATCCACTAAAAAAGGAGTCCTTCCCCGGCAGTGTGTGTTAAAATGTTCCACACAAACTACTTTTGAAAAGACTCCTTTGTCCTGTTCTAAATCTTCTGTATTACATTTTCATTTTCCGCGGTATAAACAAAAAAAGAACCATACAGCTATCTGTTTTGGTGTTAAGGAAAACAGATAAAACTTTTGGTTCCTGATGGCTCGTATCTTAGCACTATCCCGTCAAATGGTCAATACTCGTAACCTCTGTTGTTATATTTTTATTTTTTTAAAGGACTTTACCTTAATATCTTATGTTTATGCCATTTTTGCTTAATATTTTAAGGTAAAGAAAAAAGCCTGAACCCCTTGATTTTCCTTAGGTTTCAGGCTTTTAATTTAATGCCGGCGACCGGAATCGAACCGGTACGGGAGATTAGTCCCGCAGGATTTTAAGTCCTGTGCGTCTGCCAGTTCCGCCACGCCGGCATTCTGCACCTTATTAAAAGGTTTAGAAAATGGGACCTATAGGGCTCGAACCTATGACCCTCTGCTTGTAAGGCAGATGCTCTCCCAGCTGAGCTAAGATCCCATTTGTTAAAAAGTATTCTGTTATGAATACAGCGACCCGGATGGGGTTCGAACCCACGACCTCCGCCGTGACAGGGCGGCGCTCTAACCAGCTGAGCCACCAGGCCATATTCATTGTTTCTTATTATTAGTAAGAGTGGACGTTCGGGGACTCGAACCCAGGACCGATCGGTTATGAGCCGATTGCTCTAACCAACTGAGCTAAACGTCCTCATTTAAGTGGGACCTATAGGGCTCGAACCTATGACCCTCTGCTTGTAAGGCAGATGCTCTCCCAGCTGAGCTAAGATCCCATTCATAAAAAGTATTCTGTTATGAATACAGCGACCCGGATGGGGTTCGAACCCACGACCTCCGCCGTGACAGGGCGGCGCTC